>JBJTUF010000311.1:0-3696 GCA_046080565.1 Cuspidothrix sp.
TTGGGGTACATCAAATGTTCCAAAAAACTATAGAAGAATTAATGCAATTTAGCCGCTATCGGTTGAAGGATTACATCAAAGGGCAAAGAGCTATGAAGCTTGCTCTCTCTAGCTTCTAGCTATCTTGTCCTCCTGTCAGGAGTGTGGATACAGCTATTCCTCGAAATTTAAATATTTTTTTGGGATCGATAATATTGTTTGCATCAATGGTATTGATGTTGGTTGTCCCTAACTTTAGCAACTCTGGCCAACTGAATGTTTCTGATTTATTATTTGCTGTCTGACCTTGAATAACTAAATTCCATTCACGTTGCGGGTTCTTTTTGGTTTTATCTGCTACAATTTCCGCATTGCGATCGCTTGCTTCTTTCCGCCATACTTCTAATTGTTCATCGGTCGGTTTTTGTGTACAACCTCTTAAGGACACTATACCTATCCCTAAGGATACTAAAAGCAGATTTTTCCAGGCATTCAAAACAACCACGATTATAAATATTAATTACTGACAACGGACAACTGACAACTGACAACTAACAAAATTTATGGTGTTACAAATACAAAACGGTACTTACGAAGCGAAAACCCAGGAAATTGCTAAACAGGTTCTCGCTGCTACTGGAGAAACTCGCTCTTTTTTAGCTGCTATACGGGATCAAATGCGCTGGGATGATAAGTTACTCGCTTGGGCTATGAGTAGCCCAGGTTTGCGTGTGCAATTATTCCGATTTATTGACACTTTACCCGCTTTACATAGTAAATCAGAAATTGCCTCCCATTTACAAGAATATTTGGGTGATGAGTCCGTAGAATTACCCGCAGCTTTAAAAAGTTTGCTGAATTTTGCTAACCCTGATTCTATGCCAGGACAGGTAGCCGCGACAACTGTTGAAACTGCGGTGCAAACTTTAGCACACAAGTATATTTCTGGTGAAAATATTCAGCAAGTGATCAAAACGGTGGAAAAGCTTAGAAAAGAAAAGATGGCTTTCACCATTGATTTACTTGGAGAAGCGGTAATTACGGAAACAGAAGCCCAGTCATATTTAGAACGATACATGGAATTGATGCAGCAGTTAACAGAAGCATCAAAAAAATGGTCGCCTATTCCCGCTATTGATGAAGCTGATGGGGAAATAATTCCTAAGGTACAGGTTTCTGTCAAGTTAACCGCGTTTTATTCCCAATTTGATCCGTTAAATGCTCAAGGTAGTGAGGAAAAGGTTAGCGATCGCATTAAAATCTTATTACGTCGTGCTAAGGAATTAGGTGCAGCAGTCCACTTTGATATGGAACAATACGCCTATAAAGATATTACCTTCAAAATTCTCAAAAACCTATTGCTAGAAGAAGAATTTCGTGAACGCACCGATATCGGGATGACAATTCAAGCATATCTGCGTGATAGTGAACAAGATGCGAGAGATATCATTGCTTGGTTGAAGCAGCGCGGTTATCCCCTAACTATTCGTTTGGTTAAAGGTGCATATTGGGATCAAGAAACGATCAAAGCTGCTCAAAAACACTGGAAACAGCCTGTTTATAATGATAAAGTTGCCAGTGATGCCAATTTTGAGGCGATTACTCAGCTTTTGTTAGAAAATCACCAATATGTTTATTCTGCCATAGGTAGTCATAATGTGCGATCGCAATCACGGGCGATCGCAATTGCAGAAAGTCTTAAAGTTCCCCGTCGTCGCTTTGAAATGCAAGTGCTTTATGGCATGGGGGATAAAATCGCTAAAGCCTTAGTAGACAAAGGTTATCGCATCCGGGTATATTGTCCATACGGTGACTTATTACCAGGAATGGCATATTTAATCCGTAGATTATTAGAAAATACCGCAAATAGTTCCTTTTTACGGCAAAACCTCGAAAATCGCCCCCTGGAAGAACTACTAGCACCACCTATTCTAACTTCCCCTTCGCAAGCAGGGGGGACTGAGGGGGGTTTCTCCGGTGTAGCAGATACAGATTATGCTCAAGACGACAAAAGAAACGTTTCTCAGCAAGCTTTCCAAAAAGTCCGTCAACAGTTGGGTTTAACTTATTTACCTTTGCTAAATGGCGAATATGTCAATACAACAACCTTTGTAGATTCTTTAAACCCTTCTAATTTTAGTCAAGTAGTTGGCAAAATCGGACTACTCAGCATTGAACAAGCAGAGGAAGCAATGAAATTTGCTAAAGCTGCCTTCCCTGCTTGGAAGAAAACCCCAGTTAAACAACGTGCTGATATTTTGCGTCAAACTGGGAAAATAATGGAACAACGACGCGCCGAACTTTCAGCATGGATTGTTTTAGAAGTTGGTAAACCAGTTAAAGAAGCTGATGCAGAAGTTTCCGAAGCAATAGACTTTTGTAATTATTACGCTGATGAAATGGAACGGCTGGATCAAGGTGTAATTTATGACGTTGCTGGGGAAACCAATCGTTATATTTACCAACCTAAAGGAATCGCTGTTGTCATTTCTCCTTGGAATTTTCCATTAGCTATCGCTTGCGGAATGACCGTCGCTGCTTTAGTTTCCGGTAATTGTACCTTGCTGAAACCGGCGGAAACGTCCTCTGTAATTACTGCCAAGTTCACCGAAATCTTAATTGAAGCAGGAATACCCAAAGGTGTTTATCAATACGTTCCTGGTAAAGGTTCGCAAGTCGGCGCTTATTTAGTTAATCATCCTGATACCCATGTCATAGCTTTTACAGGTTCGCAAGAAGTAGGATGTAGAATTTACTCAGAAGCAGCAATTCTCAAACCCGGTCAAAAGCATTTGAAAAAAGTAATCGCCGAGATGGGTGGTAAAAACGGAATTATTGTTGATGAAAGTGCTGATTTAGACCAGGTTGTTGTCGGGGTTGTACAATCTGCTTTTGGTTATAGTGGTCAAAAATGTTCTGCTTGTTCACGGGTTATTGTTTTACAACCTATCTATGATGCTTTTTTGGAAAGGTTGGTAGAAGCAACGAAGTCTTTAAATATTGGGGAAACAGAATTACCGAGTACCCAAGTTGGGCCTGTGATTGATGGCAATGCACGCGATCGCATTTTAGAATATATTGAGATTGGGAAAAAAGAAGCGAAATTAGCTTTGGAGTTACCCTCACCCAGTCAAGGTTATTTTATCGGGCCTGTGATATTTTCCGAAGTTCCTCCGGATGGAGTAATAGCACAGCAGGAAATATTTGGCCCTGTTTTATCGGTGATTCGTGCTAAGGATTTTACGGAAGCTTTGGAATTTGCCAACTCCACAAACTACGCTTTAACAGGTGGTTTATATTCTCGTACACCTTCCCACATTGCCCAAGCACAAGCAGATTTTGAAGTAGGCAATTTATATATTAACCGGAATATAACTGGAGCAATAGTTTCACGTCAACCTTTTGGCGGGTTTAAACTTTCTGGTGTGGGTTCAAAAGCCGGTGGGCCAGATTATTTATTGCAATTCCTCGAACCAAGGAGTATTACAGAGAACATTCAACGTCAAGGTTTTGCACCAATTGAAGGTAATGAGTAGTTAATCATATCAAATCAGATCCCCCTCAATCCCCCTTTTTAAGCTATCCATTACCCACATCTTTCTTAACATGAAATTTGACAAAAAGGAGTAGTTATGCGGGGGGGGGAGGAAGACAAAAGATGATCAATGACTCTAATTGAAGACAAGGAGAGAAAAGAGAGATTGAAAAAGCCTCATT
>JBJTUF010000312.1:0-7257 GCA_046080565.1 Cuspidothrix sp.
GAAAATATAATTAGCAATTGGTATGAAGTACAGAGGAATCTGTTTACTTCTGTTGTGCGTGAGCATATTTTTGCCACCCTTCGCAAGGATGCCATTATCTAGACTACATAGATGATATTTTTTGTCAATGCGTAAGTCCTAGAATAATACAGAACTAAAAAATATTCTTTCTCATTCAATTATTGGCACTGTTTTACCTGCCATAGCCCAACTAGATTTAACTAACTGGTGGTTAGCTGGTGGTGCAGTCAGAAATACAGTTTGGCGTTCTTTGTTTGGAGAAAAATGTGATTTATTTATTAAAGATTTTGATATTGCTTTCTTTGATGAAACAGGAAACCGTGAACAAGAATTATTAGCAAAATCTACGCTCAAAACACAATTTCCTGAACATGAATTTGATGTCAAAAATCAAGCGAGTTTTGGACGTTGGCGGGCTGGAAATATGGTCTTTAAAAGTACAGAAGATGGGATTACCAATTGGTTACATACGGCTACTGCGGTAGGAGTTCGCATAACTAAAAATGGCGAATGGCAATTTTTTACTCCCTACGGTTTAGATGATTTATTTAAGGGTATTGTTCGACCCACACCAATACATATTAATAATCCCAATGCGGAGAAAAAAGCAGTAGGTTTTTTGGAAAAATGTCCTTGTCTGAGCAGCATATCCCCAAATTCTGATATCAATTGATAATTTATAACCCAATACAGTTCAGTTGAGAAAAAAGTAGTTTGGGTTAAGGGACAGCACAACCTCAAAAAAGTATTGATCATGTTGGGTTTCCTTGCGTCAACCCAACCTACGACATTAGTTAAAATCAACTATATACATTTAGTTGTTCTAACCAATTAATGATTTCACTATTGACAATATCAGGAACTTCATCATGGGGACAATGGCCAGCATCAGGAATAGGAACTATTTTGATATCCTGACCATTTTCTTTTGCTTCTGCATAGATATTTGCACCGGTGATGGGTGTCCAGGGATCTTCCGCACCCCAAAGGACTAATAATGGAAATTGTAAATTAGGTAATAATTCCTCTGGACTAGGCCCTGGAGGTGCGGTGAGAATAGATGCAAAAACTTTTTGCGCTCCTGGGTCACAGGATGGGGTATAAAGTAAATCTACAAGTTCATCTGTTACGGCGGTGCGATCGCGGTAAACTTGATACAGTGTGCGGCGAATTTGTGATTTTTGGCGAATACGGTTAAAAACAAATTTACCTGTGATGGGGTTGGCCACCAACTTATTAAATGTAGCCATGAAAACTCGCAAAACTGGGTTTAATTCATGGGGACGGTGACTTAAACCACCAGCAGAATTAATTAATACACCTCCAGCCGCAATTTCAGGATATTCTGTCAACACAATTAAACTTAAAAGTGCGCCAATAGAATTACCAATAAATATTGCAGGTTTAGGAATATGTGCATTGCAAAAATCTTTTAATAGTTCTGCCCACACTTCCATACTATAGTCTATCTCTGCTTTATCAGAATCTCCAAATCCTAACAAATCTAAAGCAAAGACTTGATAACCAGCATTAGCTAAGATAGGAATATTTTTGCGCCAGTGACCAATGGAAGCACCAAAACCGTGAATTAGTACCAAAGGTTGGCCTGTACCCATAACAGTATATTGAATTTTGTAATCTCGCCAAGTCCAAACCTGTTTTTCCAATGTTGGTAAATTCTGAGTTGTAATTGTCATTTGTTAAGATATTCAAAGGATTATATATTTATATATAGCAGGGAACAGGGAATAGGGAACAGGGAACAGGGAATAGGATTAAGAGTCTTTTAGTTGATAATAAATACGAGCAAGAGCATTTACATTGATACTATTGAGTTGATTATCGTCAACGCCATCTACAGGATTTTTGCCTGTTTGCCAAAAGTAATATAAAATGCCCTGTGTTACCAGTAAGTTTCACTCTGCTTTCAAAATTTCTGATCTAGGTAACATTAGTAAACTGGTAAGATGTGAGATAAATACAATGAATCCCATTAAATTAGGATATTGGCATAAACTTTTTGCTGCAACTATCTTTGTTGTGGCATTATCACCAATATCTTCTGTATTAGCACAGATCCGATTCTCTTCCCAAATTGAATCTCAACTGAGTCATTCTCCACAAAGGCAAATTTTAGCAGACAAAGTTAACGATGCACCTGTAGACATTCCCGTTACTACTGGTGTTTCACCGGAGAAAAAATCAGCACTTACTCTTTATATCTGGCAACCTGCTGGTACAATCAAAGAAGTAATTGCGCGGATTTCTATTCAGAGTAGATATGGTAACAACTATCGTCAAGAAAGATTTTTAGGTGACTATCAATATAAAATTAAGCAAAAAGCTAAGTTTACTCAAGGATTAAAATTAGGCGATCGCATCGTCGTGCGTTTATATGATACTAATAATAATTTTATTGGCTATAGCAAATTTGCTTGTTTACCAGAAAATACCGCCGTTCATCTGATTTTATCAGCTAATCCTAGCACAAACAAAGTAGTTCGTACCTTTTATGGTTTTGATATTAACGATGATAGCATTGTTGATAATGGTATTACTTATGATTATTTTACAGAAGTTAATGATCAAAAAGTTACTTTTCTCAACAGTTCAGAAAATATTGATATTACTCAATATCAAGCCGCAGGATTTTCCAGAGTTGCCACAACTGGCTCTTATCCTATCTCCTTTAGTGAAGGCGATTTTGCTTTAGCTGGTAAATCTATCAATACTTTTAGTTCTAATCTAGCTAAAGTTTTTACATCTACTCCTGGTAGTTTAGTAAAATTGACTGAAATTACAACCAAGTCCAATTTTCAACTTGGGCAGTTATTAAGTCAATATCGGGATATAGGTGTAGCAAAAGGTATTCAAGTCTCATTTTCTGATATTTCTAAAAAGTATTGGGCGAAAGAATATATTTCTGAATTAGCAGCTATGGAAATAATGCAAGGATTTCCTGATGGTACTTTTCGTCCCAATGCACCAGTAACTCGCGCAGAATTAGCAGCATTATTGCAAAAAGTCTTTATCAAAACTAAAGTCCGGGAGGCAATTGATTTTACAGATGTTCCCAAAACATATTGGGCTTATGATGCCATTCGAGAAACCTATGAAATGGGATTTTTTACTACTTTGGGTAGTAAGAAATTTAATCCTACTCAAAGATTAAATCGTCTCGATGTTTTAATTACCTTAGCCAAAGCATTGAATTATAAAGTTACAGGTTCTACAGCAAAAATTCTCTCAGTCTATAGCGATGCTTCTAGCATTAGACGCGAACATCGTGATTTTATTGCAGCTTTAACAGAAAATAACGTCATTATCAATCATCCCAACAAAAAATTAATCAGTCCGAGAAAAGTAGCCACTAGAGCAGAAATTAGTGCTTTACTTTATCGGGCAATGGTAAGCAGTGGTGAAGCCGCAGAGTTACCTTAAAAAGTAAGAATTCACCGAGTCAGGAGTCAGGATATTTGTAAATCAACATCCTGTACATCCTTAAATACGTCACGCAAACGATCGCTTAATAACCAGATATCCTGATTCTGACAATTTATCCTTTAACACAAAGCACTTGTTTGAGTGTTGCTACTATTTGCACCAAATCAGATTGGTTTGCCATTACCTGTTCAATGGGTTTATAAGCAGCAGGAATTTCATCTAAAACTCCCGTATCTTTACGACATTCTACACCTTTGGTTTGCTCGATTAAATCATCAAGAGTATAGACATTTTTGGCTTTACTTCTTGACATTAACCGTCCTGCACCGTGGGAACAAGAGCAAAAACTATGAGCATTTCCTTTACCTTTAACAATGAAAGATTTTGCTCCCATTGAACCAGGAATAATACCATAATCTTCGGTTTGAGCGCGAACCGCACCTTTACGAGTGACATAGACATCTTCACCAAAATGTACTTCTTTTTCGGCGTAGTTGTGATGACAATTTACTTCTAATAAAGGTTTAAATGGTTTCCCACCTGAGAGATGTTTTTCAACGATTTTTTTAAATCGTGCCATCATCACATCACGGTTAAAAAGTGCATAATTTTGCGCCCATTGTAAGTCTTCCCAGTAGGCTTTAAATTCTGGTGTACCAGCGACAAAATAAGCTAAATCTGGATCTGGTAATTTCTCACCTGCCATTTTTGCTAATTCTTTGGCTGTGTCAATATGGCATTGTGCAAGTTTATTACCAATGTTCCGTGAACCGGAATGTAGCATTAGCCAAACTTGGTTTTCTGTGTCGAGACAAATTTCGATAAAATGATTCAATTTGTTACTAATTGCCGATTTATTTAATATTCAAATTAGCAATTGATCAAGTCATTTCTGCTTGATTCTATACCTTCAAGTTCGGTATAGTTCGGAGTACACCTTCATCCTAAATATATATTAGGATGCCCAAGTCCCTCTACTCTCTACGGGGCGTTTTACCGCTTCCCTCGGTATTAGCGATCGCAGCTTTCACCGATTTGGACGAGTTTTTAATCCTACATTACTGTAAGATGGGGCAATCTTTCACCCCCACCAAGAGAACCCATTTGTTTCATTGCTTTACCTTCTAAGTCTTGCACACCGCGATGCAACTTAGAAAAGTTCCGCCATTTTTGCCAATTAGTTACTGCTTTCTCTACATCTTTATTTTCATTAAATCCTGTGGGAATTGCAGCTTCAATATCGAGGCGAATTTTTTTCAGTTTGCCTTCTAATTGTTCACCTGTAAATGGTGTTTTAATGGCACTCATACCGCAACCCAAGTCCACTCCGACAGCCGCAGGAATAATGGCATCTTTAGTAGCAATTACTGAACCAACTAACGCGCCTTTTCCTAAGTGAACATCGGGCATTAAAGCCACGTGCTTAAATACAAATGGCAAGGAGGCTACATTCTTAGCCATTTTGGTTTCATCTGAGGCTAAGGGATGATTTGCCCATGATAAAACGGGGTGGGGTGTGGTAATTCCTAATTGTTCGTAGGGCATATTTTTTTTAAATTTCAGGGGTAAAATTTCAGAGGCAAAATTAAAAACTATCTAATTTTTTAGGTAGGTTACAACTCATAATTTTATTTCCTATTACTTATATGTTACAATAATAATACATATTTTTTTATATGTCAACTTACGAAGATCAAAAATATAGATAACTGGATTTTTAGAAAATAGGACTTACGCATTGACAAGAAACTTTAAATGTGTATAGTCCTAAAACCCATATTTCTCGTAGGGGTTTAGCAGTGCTAAACCCCTACCCCACAGTTAATTTATCGGTAAGATTAAAATTAGTTGCAGCCGGAAATCAATTATTTTGGTGAACTCACATCATGGTGAATTTGTACAGTGCGTAAGTCCTAGAAAATTTGGGTATCTTTGTTGGTAATGGACACCAAAATACATAATAATTATTACAGAGGGTCTGATATATTAGTGTTTTGGCGTATTTACATGAGCTTAAAGGCGGTTTTGTTTGATTTCAATGGTGTCATTATCAAGGATGAATCAATTCATTTAAAGTTGATAGATGAGATTCTTGTGCAGGAAAATCTGCAAGCTAGAAGGGTGCAAGAAAGTCAAGGTAGTTTGGGCAAGAGCGATCGCGCTTATTTTCAAGATTTGCTGAAAAATCGTGGTAGGGTGGTGACACCAGAATATATGTCTGGGTTACTGACTCGCAAAGCGCAAGCTTATCTATTGGAATTGGAAAAGCTGGAAAAGTTGCCTTTGTCTTCTGGAATTGAAGATGTGATTTTTCAGATTCGTTCTCGTCATCTGAAGATAGGATTAGTTAGTGATTCCTTATATCAAGAAGTTGAAGCGGTTTTAGACACGGCTAAATTAACTGAATATTTTCCTGTGATTATCTCAGGGGATGATATTAGTAGTAGTAAACCTAATCCTGAAGGCTATTTGCTGGCAGTTGAACGGATGAATCAGATATATCCTGAGTTAAATTTACAACCTGATGAATGTTTAGTAATTGAGGATAGTCTTACAGGTATTCAAGCAGCTAAATCTGCTCAAATGCAAGTGGTTGGTTTAGCGAATACTTACCCCTTCCATATGTTGCAACGTCAGGCTAATTGGACAGTTGATTATTTGATTGATTTAGATTTACAACGAGTGCAGGAAGTTTTTTTAGAAAAAGATATGAGATCTGGTGTTCTGTGAGTGTTAATATATAATATGTATATTAGAGTTGCAAGTTTAAGCAATCATAAGGGGAATTAGCTCAGTTGGTAGAGTGCTGCGATCGCACCGCAGAGGTCAGGGGTTCGAGTCTCCTATTCTCCATTTGTACGTTCGCAAATTAAATGTCGGTATTTGAAATAGGTTCTGCGTGACTTTGCTGATGTGATGTATGAAAATGATTTTTGATGATATTCAAACCCTTGTAGAGACCTTCCATGGGTAAGGATTCTCGTCTCTACATTGAAATTCATACCTGGTCTCAGCCACGCTCAAAAGTGAAGAAAGTTTCAGGGTAATTTTCCTCAATATCGCAATATACATCCTAGCTGCACAGCGGCTTAATTCATCAATTACCTCTACACAAATTCCTAAATAGGGGTTGCTGAAAAAACTGAAAACCCAAATATATCAAAGGTTTGAGGGTAATAAAGAGGAAAGTAGGTGTAAGACTTTTCAAGGGTATACCTGAAAAAGCTTGCATTTTAGGTCGGAGAAATTCAGAAATTTGGAGATGACTGATAGCCCAAACTATTGCCTATTCCCTATTACTTACCCTCACAAAAAGATTTTCTGGTGCAAACCCTACATAGGACTAACCAAATACAAACTGATTTGTATTAGTCAGACTCAAACTACTGGCTTGAATACCACTGAGAGTAGCTATAGTTTGACCACCAAAGATAATTGCTATATCACTACCAACTTGATTTAAGTTGAATTGGGATGCAGTAGAGCCTAAAATACCGATGACATCAACACCAAGTTGGAAATCAAGGATGGTATTAGCAGCTTTTGGCGCTTCCACATTAAAGATCCAGAATTGGTCAGCACCAGCACCACCAGAGAGGAGGTTGCCACCACCTAAACCAACATAGAATTTATCGTTACCGTCACCACCTAAAGCTCGGTCATTGCTACCTAACCAGAAAGTATCATTACCAGCGCCACCAGACATTCGGTTGTTACCTTGACCACCTCTAGCATCAAAGGTGTCATTACCATCGCTACCAAAAGCGCGATCGCCCTTATTCACAAAGATAC
>JBJTUF010000313.1:0-29320 GCA_046080565.1 Cuspidothrix sp.
TACGTCTTTTTTACCTGATTTGATTAGTGAACTTGATTATTTAGTGAAGTTTACACAACAAAATCTTATCTTTATTTCTGCTTGACTACCTACTCAATTCTCCTCAAAGTTTTTTTCGACTTTTTCAGCAAACGCTAATTAGAATATTTAAAAGAAGTCCGGATTGAACATTAGTCATTAGGGATGAACTAATGGGAAGTGAGGATTAAGAAACTAATCAGAGAATTTTTTCTGATCAGATTTAAGTATCATTAACCCAGCCTAAGTCTTATTGCTTTAACCAAAGCTCATGATAAAAGCCAAACTCAGAAACTTCCGTGTTATTTACCTAAAGTTCACATAAACTTCATCATTAATAGCACAATCTATGAGCTATACTGTCTTCAGACAATCAAAGTAAACTTTCTAGTTAGTAAAAAACTCATCCCTCTTAAATCAAATCAGGCATAAACATCAGCATCTCCATTCGTTTGGGTGTCATCGGCAAAACCCCAAATCTCAAATAGACCTGGATTTGATTAATAAAGGTAAAAACTTCAGTACGTGGATATAGTCAAGGTTTCATTTAGCATAGAAATTCGCCAAGACTAACCATCCCCAAAAAATTATCTATACCAACTCTGGCCACTCAAATACATTCCAGAGAAGTGTTGTGCATACCAGGGCATTAACCGTAACTCTAACTATTCAAGTTCAGAGACATTTTGCGATCGCAGATTTATAGCAGAAGGCAGGAGGACAAGCCTTGTTATCTATATCTTTTAAGGATTCATAATGTCCTAATTATCCTAGCTACAGCTATATAACAACTGTTTGTGTAATTAGCGTGGCACTGCCTATTACACCTACTTTGTCATAACTGCAATTTATCAAACATTCAAAAAACCAAAAATACTAATTGACTATGAGCGCACAATCTTTTGACCTCTCTACACTCGACGGTAACAACGGCTTTATTATTAATGGTGAAAATCAAGATCAGTTAGGCGTTTCAGTTAGCGATGCAGGTGATATTAACGGTGATGGTATTGCTGATCTACTTATTGGCGCACCTTTAAATGATGCCAATAATCCCAGCAGCACAGGTAAAACTTATGTAGTCTTTGGTAGTCACGATAGCTTTGACCAAAACCTAGACCTTACTACCCTAGATGGTACTAAAGGCTTTGTTATTAACGGAGATGAAGAGGGAGATCAATCAGGCTATTCCATTACTAATCTGGGCGATATTAACGGTGATGGTGTTGATGATTTAGCCATTGGCGCACCTGGTAATATTGGCGAGAGTGTAGGCAAAGTTAACGTCATCTTTGGTAGTAAGGAAACTGGCTATTTTAATACCCCCATCGAACTCTCCAATCTTGGTAATAAAGGCTTTACTGTTGAAGGCACCAATAATGCAGGTTGGTCAGTTAGTAGTGCCGGCGATATTAATGGTGATGGTTTCAAAGACCTATTAATTGGTGCAACCAATAATGGGAATAATGGATCAGGTATTGTTGGTAAAAGCTATGTCATCTTTGGCAAAGAGGATTTTAATTCCACTATTAACCTCGATAATGATGATCAATTTGGAGTTAATGACGGCTTAATTATCATCAGTAATGAGGAAAATAATCTAGGCTATTCCGTCAGTGATGCTGGAGATATTAACGGTGATGGAATTGATGATCTCATTATCAGTGCGCCCTATGCAGATACCAATGGCAATAATTCCGGCAGCACTTTTGTAATTTATGGACGAGACAAAGACAACCCCTTTACCAACACTTTTGATCAAGGTGTAATCAACGTTTCTGAGTTTGATCTGCAAGATGGTTTTGTCATCAACGGACAAAATGTAGATCAATCAGGTTTCTCAGTCAGCAAAGCTGGAGACATCAACGGTGATGGTATCGGTGATCTGATTATTGGTGCTAGAGATGGCGGTACAGACTATACCGGCAAAACCTATATTGTCTTTGGCAAAAATGGTAAATTTGAGGCTAATATCAATCTTGCAGACCTAGATTCTAGCAATGGTTTTGCAATTAATGGTATCTCCCCAGGTGATAACTCCGGTTGGGCTGTAAGTGCTTTAGGAGATATCAATGATGATGGCATTGATGATATTATTGTTACCTCTCCCAACGTTAATGAGTCTAAGGGTCAAGCCTATGTAATCTATGGCAGTAAAGATCCTTTCGGTTCTAGCTTTGATCTATCCAGTCTCAATGGCGACAATGGCTTTGTCATTGATGGTTTAGTAGCAGATGGGCAATTTGGTTACTCTGTCAGTGGCGCAGGTGATGTGAACGATGACGGTGTAAACGACTTTATTATTGGCGCTCCCTTTGCTAATTCTGACAATGGAGCAGCTTATGTAGTGTTTGGCACTGCTGTAAATAAAGCCCCCACAGGTTTAAGTCTCAGCAATAGCACTATTAATGAAAATGTTGGAGCTAACTTTGTAGTTGGATCACTGAGTACCACTGACCCCAACAAAAAAGATACTTTCACCTATAGCATTGTTCAAGATCAAGGAGATTTTGATGCTTTCGATATTATTGAAGGCAATAAACTGATCATTAAAAACTCTCCAGACTACGAAACCAAGGATAGCTATACTATCCAAGTTGAGACTAAAGACCAAGGTGGACTTAGCTATAAACAAGATTTGACAATCACCATTAACGATGTCAATGAAACTGCTGGAAACCAATCACCTGTAGAGTTAAAACTGGATAAATCCTCTATTGATGAGAATGTTGATCCTAACTCTGTCGTTGCTTCATTTATTACTATTGATCCAGATGAAAACGATACTTTCAACTATAGTTTTGTAGATGGTGAAGATAATGATAATTCTGCTTTCACTATTGTAGGAAATCAACTACTAATTAAGGATTCTCCAGATTTTGAAACCAAGAATATTTATAAGATTCGCGTCAAAACAGAAGATGCGTCTGGTGGTTCCTTAACACAGGTATTAACTATTAACATTAATGATGTTAATGAAAATCCAGTAGTTCCACCTGTCCTCACTCCTTTGTTAACTCAGGTTGGCAATGATGTCTTTAATATCAACGGTCCTAGTAATAAAACAACTCTACAGGTTCAATTAACAGGACGTAATTCTAGTCGTGTGAATCAAGTGGGTGTGTATACCGTTGATGATGCCAATGGTAACATTGATGGTACTGCTCCAGGTGCAGATGGCTATGGGGCAAAAGCATTGGCCAACAGTAATATCATTTTCTCTGCTGTAACTAATCCTCCTGCTGGGTTTAATATCAGTAATATAGAACGCTTATTAGAATTTAATTCTAATAAAAATCTGAGATTCTTTTTGATCACAGATGGTTCTGTAGACTCTATCCAAAATGGAACTACTCCTATTAGTAATATCCTATTTTCTAACTCTTCTACGGTGAAGATTACAGACTTAGGATCTAACAATTTCTCCCTAAATTGGGAAGATGGTACTGGTAATCCAAATGGCTTTGAGAATTTACAAATCAAGATTAAAGCCAGTAATAAACCTATTACTTTAGGTACAGGTTTACAAAGCAGACCAGAAGGAGAAGCTTTAGATTTACGCAACCTCAACGGTAGTGTCAATGCTGAGTTTATCGTTAACCGAGAAGCGAATTTCAACAATTTTATAGGCTTCTATCGTGCTACCGATCCTAATGGCGGTATTGATGTTAATGGTGATGGTAGTGCTGACTTTCTCCCAGGACAAGCTGGTTATGTGGAAGCTGTTCTCAAAAATCGTCTTCCTGATGTCGGTTTGACTGTTAATAATGGTGGTACTGCAAGTTTCAAAACTACTCTTGCAGGTGGCGGTGTTTATCTACCTTTCCTCATTGTTGATGGTAGACCCGATGGTTTACTTGATAGTAATCCCAACAATAACCCCAATATTTACTTCACTTTCTTGGGGGCTAATGCCGATAAAGTGGATCATATTCGGATTTTAGGTGATAACATTTTCGGTTTTGAAGATTTACCTGGTGGTGGTGACAAAGACTTTAATGATATGATTGTTAAGGTCAATTTGACTGCCCTAACTTAGAAAATTTAAAGCAGGGGTTTAGCATGGCTAAACCCTTTAATTAAATTTCTTTGTCAGAATCAGGATGCCCAGGATTTGAGAATTTTCTGAATTGTTATTGTTTAATTTTTTATTGATATCAGAATTTAAAGATATGGCTGTAGCCAGGATAATTAGGACATGATTATCCCTTGAAACATATATATAACAAGGCTTTTATTCCTACCTCCGGTTACTGAGCAAAGTCGAAGTGCTGCCTTTTGCCTTCTGCTATAAAAGAAAATATCACGCAAAGATGCAAAGACACAAAAGAAAACCAGAAAATTAAAAATTATATCCTTTAATTCTGGTTATCCTGATTCTGACAATATCTTACATAAAGACACAAAGAAATGACAGGCTTTTAGAACAGTTTTTCACTTGTTATAAGATATTATCTAAACAATAATTGGGTGATTTTTGTTAAGGTTTTAAGTCCTTGTAATGAACCAGTAATTAATCGAGTTCCTGACTGAGGTTGACGCATTAAGTCCCAAGCTAGTTGTAAAGGTTTTAATGAACCATCAGCATTGATAGCTGATGTAATATCAGGAATATCATGATCGGCATCATCGCTGACTACTCGTAGTATGGCTATTTCTAGATTTGGTAATTGCTGGAAAAATTCTAGAAAAGGATATCCTTCCATGTCTACAACGTCACTATTATATTGTTGATGTAATTGTTGTTTTTGGGCGGCTGTGGAAATGAGGCGATCGCTCGTCAATCCCTTAACTAATGATACCTGATCCCCAAGCTGGTTATGTATATCTGCGGTGAAAACATGATTGCACTCTTGCAAATTTCCCTGATAAAGACAATTTTGATATAAAACAATATCTCCAACTTGATATTTTTTGCTTAAGCTACCACATAAACCCATCATTAAAATTTGCTGTGCAGAGACATGGGTTAATTTTTGTAAATATTGTTGCACGGGTTCAATTCCCATGGGTATTGCTAATACTTGGGGTGGTGAATTGACAACACGATTTAATCCGCGACATACCGCTTGATATTCTGCACCTTGAGGAACTAAAATCAGAGTTGACATGAGAATAGGTAATAGGGAAAATTCTTACCTTGTTCTAACATTTTTAGGACTTACGCAAGTGTCACACCAAAAATATGTTGTAGGGTGCGTCAGACAGAATAAATCCTGCAAATAAACAGATTGTTGATATCTGACGCACCCTACCAATGTCCCAGTTGGGTAAGTCCTGATTTTAATTTTCACAATTTCATCAGGGAGTCAATTTTTGCTAAACTCCAAGTTTGGTACAGCAAATTAAAATTTCAGCATCAGGTATCGGGAGAGGTTCGCAAAAGTGGTTGAAAGTGCAGAAGTAGAACAAAATCATCCCCAAGATTTTTCATGGCCGTTTTGGCCTGTTGTGCCAATTTATCCCTATGGTCAACGGCGTACTATCCGCAAAGAAGTTATTAAAGATACTATTTGGACTTTTGACCAATTACAAGGAATTTTTTATGTAGTTGTGCCAATTCGCATGACTGTAGTTAAGCTACAAAAGGGCGGTTTATTGGTTTATGCACCTGTCGCCCCGACGGGAGAATGTCTCCGTTTAGTCCAGGAATTGGTAGCAGAACACGGCGATGTTAAGTATATTATTTTGCCCACTATCTCAGGCATAGAACATAAAGTATTTGTTGGGCCTTTTGCGCGATGTTTTGCCAATGCCCAAGTATTTGTAGCACCAGAACAATGGAGTTTTCCCTTAAATCTGCCTTTGAGTTGGTTGGGTTTACCCAGCAAACGCACTTACATATTGCCTGAAAATAGCCAGGAAGCCCCCTTTGCCGATGATTTTGATTATGCAATCCTGGGAGCGATCGCATTAGGTCTAGGCAAGTTTGCAGAGGTGGCTTTTTTCCACAGGCGATCGCACACTCTCTTACTTACAGATACCATAATTTCCGTACCCGCAGAACCACCCGCCATAATTCAGCTTGACCCCTATCCCCTACTTTACCACGCCAAGGACAAAGCCTCCGATCTTGTCCCCGATACCCCAAGCAACCGCCGTAAAGGTTGGCAGCGTGTCACATTATTTGCCTTATATTTTAGCCCCAGTGTATTAGAAGTACCGACATGGCGCGAAGCATGGCAAGATGCCCAAACAGCCCCAGAACGTTCTCGCAAAGCTTATTTCGGCTTTTTCCCTTTTCAATGGCAAGAAAATTGGCAAAATTCCTTTGAGATTTTACAAAGAAATGGGCGGATATTTGTCGCCCCCATTTTACAAACTTTAATTTTAAATCGCGCCCCTCAACAAACTATAAACTGGGCTAATAAAGTCGCCCATTGGAATTTCCAATGGATTATTCCCTGTCATTTTTCTGCCCCAATTAAGGCACAACCCCAACAATTTCGCCAGGCATTTTCTTTTTTAGAAAAACAGCCATTTATTAATAGTAATACTTATCCTTTACCAGAGAATGATTTTAAGTTATTGAGAGATATTGATGCCGGTTTAAATAAGTTAGGTATTGTTCCACCTGCAAAGGAAAAAATTTAATATTATGAATGCTTGAAACATATACAGCATATTTCATATCAATGACGTACAAGCTGGAATCATAAAATCCTTGTGGAACAGGCATCCTGCCTGTTAATCTTGTACCTCATAACTTACGAAACTGCTGTATATAACAAGGATTTTCCTCCTACATCTGGTTACTGAGCGAAGTCGAAGTGCGGTTACTGAGCGAAGTCGAAGTGCAGACCATAGAAAAAACATCCTGTTAATCCTGAACATCCTGATTTAGACTATCTCTGACCATAAGAAACTAACTGGCGAAAAGAATGTAATTTATTTAAAAAATTATCAAAATCAAAACTCAAGGGATCAACTTTTCCACCTGCTACATCTACAGCTTTATGAGTCGTAATTCTATCATCTGGAATTTGACTTTGAGCTATGAGCCAAGCTAAAGAATTATATTGTTTTTCTGTATATCCACTATGTCCTGATAGATTCTTTTTTCCCCAAGCATCAGGAGGGGTTTCTAAGGAAACATGATAGGCAAAATTGTTCACAGATGGAGGTAAATTAGGATTAGTTTGGACAGTTTCCGCACCATTAGCACCATTAAATACCGAATTACCAGCACCAAAAGCCCGTTTTTCTGGGGGAACAAGATAAATTACTTTTCCTTCTAAAGTAATGATAGAATGATAACTAGCTTGGACATTTTCATCATCATGAGGCGTTTGAAAAAAATTTAAGGCGCTAGAAGTAGAATTACTGGTTTCATGAATGACAATAATAGGCTGATGATTAAAGGGTATACCATGAATATCCATCAAATGGCGATCGCCATAATTAGTCGGATCAACTTTCGCCTGTGCAAATTTAGGTCTATATTCACTAAATTCTGTAGTTGTTACATATAGATTAGAAATTGGATTTATTTTGTTTTCTTGTGTCCTGATTGGTGATTTTAATTGTGCTGGTGGATATGGTGAATTTAATGCTGTTATATCTTGATTTTTTGTCTGTTTACCATTCCCAATTAATAAACTTACAACTAGGGTACTTAACACCAAAAAAATCATAATTATTCTCGTTACCCATTCTCTAAATCTCATATTTTTTTAATCAGTAGGAGTTTCCCCAAAAAGTTTTGTTTTCAAGAGAGATTACCGTCAACTGTCAACCATCAACAAAAAATATTTTACAGTTTACAACTATCTATGGGATAAAAAAGATAACAACCGATATCACAGGGCAAATAGACAGACAATTTCACATTTTTGAATAATTTCCAAGTTCTTCTTCCCCAATACCAACAACCCTTAACAGCTAGATGTCCTATCGGTGCTGTGAGATCAAAATTAATATTATTATAATCCTTGAACCATCGTCATCCTGGCCTCCATCCGACAATATCTATTCAAAATAGCATAAATTATCAACTAATTGTTACTAAAATTCTGCCCTGTTACCCTGTAACCTTTTAAGTGCTTATGAACAATTAATTACATATTTGGGACGACAGGAGAAATATCTATATTTCTTGTCTGTCACCTTTCCTCAATGTAAAATTCATTTTTCATAGCTACTTATCATCTAATCAGGTACAAAATCATCTGCGTTTATCTGTGTCCAATTCTTTCTTATTGTACCTCAGTAAACAGATCAAGATGATATTAAAATTATTCATCTTCTAGATCAGGATCATCTGCAACATTACTGGGAGGAGGACTATAAAAATAATCGGGCGGTAATTCAGGAAAGCCATCTACTAAACTATTACTATTACTCTCATACCTAGATTGTTTTATATCTGGTGTTTCCAAATCACCCAAACGCAACTTGATCTGATTTTCACCAATAGAAACAACAACGGGAGGAAGAGGAACAGAATTTGGATTTTGAGCTTGAGATTGTATGGGGAAAGGAAACTGTGAAACTATATTCAGTAATTCTAGAGGGAAAAAAGAATCCAATGGTGGAAACAAAGATGGCATTTCTAACCCTGGAGATGGAGATGGAGATGGTGTAGGGGTTGTTGGTTGGGGGTTATTCGTGCTATTTGCCGATGTAGTGGTAAGAATTGAGCGAATTTGGCTCTCAGTGAGGTTAGGATTAGCACTTAGCATCAAAGCGATCGCCCCAGCCACATGGGGAGTCGCCATAGAAGTTCCTGTATAATTTGCATATTGATTATTGGGAACTGTCGAATAAACATCAACCCCTGGTGCTGTCACATAGGCAATTTCCTTACTACCAGAACGGTTAGAAAAGTTAGAAAAACTATTATTTTTATCTACAGCACCTACAGCAATACCAGAATTATAGGCATAGCGAGCGGGATAGGATGGTAAGGAATCTCCATCATTACCTGCTGCCATCACCACAATTACCCCTTTCTTGCTGGCATAGTCAATAGCTGATTTGAGAGTATCATTACTAGAACTTCCCCCTAGACTCATATTAATAATTTTTGCCCCATTATCTACTGCATAATAAATACCTTTAGCAATACTGGCATAAGATCCCGAACCTTGTGCATCTAAAACTTTCACAGCCATAATTTTGGCATCATAAGCAATACCAGTCACACCAATACCATTATTTTCTGCGGCTATAGTTCCAGAAACATGAGTTCCATGACCATTATTATCTAAAACATTGTTATTACTATCATTAAAATTCCAACCTTGAACATCATCAACATAACCATTACCATCATCATCTATGCCATTACCAGCAATTTCTTTACTATTAGTCCAAATATTATTTTTTAAATCTTGATGATTGTAGTCTACGCCAGTATCTAAAACAGCAACTATTGTTCCTTTACCTGTATAGCCATTATTCCATGCTGTAGGAGCATTAATCAAATCTGCACCCCAATTATTACCACCCAATTTTGGGGCATTTGTAAAGGGAGTAGTACCAGCAGCTTTACTAACTGCTAATCCAGCATTAATTAAGCCATAACCATCCTTGGAATTATAACTGCTAGTTGTAGCCTCAGATGAGGAGGAAGCACTATGATTTCCCCAACTAATACTACTATCAATGGAAGTTTGTAAAGGATTAGTTTGATTAATAGCTGTATACTTGGTTTGTGTTTGCGACAGTAATTTTTGGTCAATATTTGATGACATAAGTATTTAAGCCCCCATCAATAAATTTGCTAATACAATAATTTCAAATTTTCATTTATTCCCCTTGGTTAATTATTACTATAAATTTGCAGTGAAAAAAGATATTTTAATCACGAATACAAATATTTTGTATATCAACAAAAGCTCAAATAATTATGATTTGATAACAAATACAGTCAAAATTCAGCTTAAAACTAAACCAAGAAAAACTGTAGTTTTTTCAGTAATATCAAGTCCGGGCAATCACTTACGATATAAGTTTTTGGGTAATATAGCATGAGATAGGAGGCACCAGGGCAGCACTTCGACTTCGCTCAGTAACCAGAGGCAGGAGGAAAAGCTTTTTTATATATATGTTTCAAGGATTCATAATATCCTAATTATCCTGGCTACAGCTATAATTATTTTTTCCCAATTACCCATTACCAGCCCCAACAGATATGATAAGTATTCCACCGGACATGATATAAAAGAGCTAATTTTTTTAATCTTTAATTCCGCACTATGTTACTGGACTGTATAGGTAAAAATGTGGATGCAATTATTAGAAAACTTTATTACAAATACTCAATGGTTACGTGAGATTAAGCATTTATTCTGTTGTTATTTAACCAATGTAACTCAAATTTACTCGCCCAAATATAATCAATCTGGTATGTTACAACTGATTCCAATTTAACATATTACCTCCTTATTGTTAATTACATTTTTTTGGTATAATTATGAATTATCCTCCAAAATAGTCCCTTTGAGATTTGCTCCCTGAAGATTTGCACCTCTAATATTCGCACCTTGCAAATTTGCTCCTGCTAAATTCGCACCTTTCAAATTCGCCCAACTTAAATCAGCTTCCGTTAAATTAGCTTCACTCAAATTTGCTTTATATAAAAATGCACTTCCTAAATGAGCTTTGGTTAAATTCGCTTTATGTAAGTTAGCTTGATAAAGGTGACCAGTCATTAATTCTGCTTCATATAAATTAGCTTCAGTCAAATTAGCGGTAATTAAATTAGCGGCAACCAAATTTGCAAAGCTTAAATTACTCCGAACCAGTTGGGTTGATCCTAAATCAGCATCTTTTAAATTGGAATTTTGTAAGTCAGTACCAATTAAATTGGCATCAGTAATAATAGCATTTTTTAAATTTGCTTTACTTAAATCAGCACCAATAAAATTTCCATAACTTAAATCTGCCTGTGTTAAAATTGCTCCAGTGAAATTAGCAATACTCAAGTTAGCTTGACGCAAGTTAGCTTCAATTAATTTAGCTTCATAAAAAATAGCATTACTGAGATTAGCATGACTAAAATTAGTTCGCACTAACAAAGCATGAGCTAAATTTACCTTATTCAAATTAACCCCTTGCAGATTTGCCCCTCGGAGGTTTTCTCCTAATAGATTGGCATTGCTAAGATCAATTTCAATTTGTGGGTTTTGCTTTCTCCATTCTATCCAATTAACTGCTCCTGAACGTAATAAATTAAGATGTTGTTGATTTGCCATTTTTTACTCCTTGTTTAATCTTTCATTCACCAATATTTACTCGTTTCGCTTACCTTGAGGGTTTTCTCTTCCTGGTGAATTTTCAATTGCTGCTAAAGCACCCGCCGCTCCTGCTAAAATATCCTGTTCTGAACCACCTAAATAAAGTCTGCCAAAACTACCAACAGCTTGAACTTCCAAAATATTAATTTGGGCGGCTTTTTCCGCTTCGTTCGCTGCTAATGCAGCATAAGCGGCTGGTTCAACTTCTAATACATATAGAGTTTCCCCCGCTAAGAGCATTTGTCCGCGACGACTACGGTTAATTAATTGGGTTTGATAAGCGTCAATATTACGGATAATTTGGCTAGAAATAACACGAGGTTTAATGCAGTCGTCCTTTTTCACGCCTATAAACGCTAAAATTGCATCTCCGGCGGCTCGCGTTTCTCCTTGAGAACTAGAATGTACTTCTAAAAGTCCATATAAACGTTCTACTATTTGCACGCCAGGGCGAACGGAAGCAGATTTAAGAGCTATATCCGTAATTTTGTTAATTTCGATACCAGGGGAAATTTCAATCCATAGGGATGTGTCCCCCGGTAACGGTAAGAACCCCTGGGCTATTGTTCCCATGTATGCGGCGTGTTGAGGTTGCAGGTTGTCTAGAAATACGAAACTGCGTAGTTCTATGCCCAAGGTCTTAGTTCTCCAGTCATGAGGGTAAACGTCTGTTGTTGCAATATATGAGTTTACCGTTAAAGTGGACTCCTTGGGTCATTGGTGATTGGTAATAGGTGATGGCTATGACTGTTATCTATTGGTTTTTCTAGAACATTCCAAAAGAAATAAAGCTATAATCCAAAATGAATCAAAAGTATAAGTCCTGAGCTTTTTTAATTTTTAATTTTTAATTATTGGGTGTATTTTATGAGTCAGAAAATATGCCTAAAAACCGCATCTATTGCTACAAATTCAATTTTCTGAAATATACCTTTCATTACAGCTTTAAAAAAAAATAATAGCGAGAATGGGGGCAGAAGAAATGATTGTTTATTTGCTCTGGTGAAATAATGGTAGCTATTTCCGAGAACATACAGAACCGATTAACTATACAAACTGTAGAAATTGCCCCTAATACGACCGCTATTCGTTCTCTAGATTGGGATCGAGATCGCTTTGATATTGAATTTGGTTTACAAAATGGTACAACCTATAATTCATATTTAATTAGAGGTGAACAAACAGTTTTAATTGATACTTCTCATCAAAAGTTTCGTGAATTGTATTTGCAGACTCTTAAGGGTTTAGTTAATCCTAAAACTATTGATTATATAATTGTTAGCCATACTGAACCTGATCATAGTGGCTTGGTAGAAGATGTTTTACAGTTAGCACCAAGAGCCACGGTTTTAGCTTCTAAAGTAGCTTTGCAATTTTTAGAAGGTTTGGTACATGAACCTTTTTCTAAGCGAATTGTTAAAAGTGGCGATCGCATCAAAATCGGTCAAGACCACGAAATAGAATTTGTCAGCGCGCCCAATTTACACTGGCCTGATACTATTTTTAGTTTTGATCGTAAAACCCAAGTTCTCTACACTTGTGATGCCTTTGGGATGCACTACTGTGATGATCGCACATTTGACGAAGATTTAGAAGCAATTGAAGCTGATTTTCGCTTTTATTATGATTGTTTAATGGGTCCCAATGCTCGTTCTTTGCTAAATGCAATGAAGAGAATGGGTGAACTTGGTGAAATTAAAATAATTGCCAATGGACATGGGCCATTATTGTATCATAATCTCGATATTCTTAGAGAATATTATCATAATTGGAGTCAAAAACAAGCGAAAACAGAAACTACTGTAGGTTTGTTTTTTGTCTATGGTTATGGATATAGTGATAGATTAGGACACGCCATTGCTGACGGTTTACAAAAAGCCGGTGTAGGTGTAGAAATATTAGACCTCAATAGTGCAGAAATCCAAGACATTCAAGAATTAGCCAGTCGTGCGTCTAGTTTAATTATTGGGATGCCTCCTACTAGTGGGATTACAGCCCAAGCGGCTATTAGTTCTTTATTAGCAGTAGCCAAAAATAAACAAGTTGTTGGTTTATTTGAATCCTATGGTGGAGATGATGAACCTATTGATACCCTCAGACGCAAATTTATTGACTTAGGAATTAAGGAAGCTTTTCCCGCAATTCGTATTAAAAATATCCCCGCAGAAGCAACCTATCACTTATGTGGAGAAGCTGGAGTAGGTTTAGGTCAATTGTTAGTTAGAGAACGCAATATTAAACAAATCAAAGCTCTCGACGTAAACATGGAAAAAGCGTTGGGTAGAATTAGCAATGGTTTGTATATTGTTACTGCTAAAAAGGCTGAAATTAGCGGAGCAATGATCGCTTCATGGGTTACACAAGCTAGTTTGCAGCCGTTAGGTTTTACCATCGCTGTAGCTAAAGATCGGGCTTTAGATTATTTATTGCAAGTGGGCGATAGATTTGTTCTCAATGTTCTAGAAGAAGGCAACTATCAAGACTTAAAAAAACATTTTCTCAAGCGGTTACTTCCCGGTATAGATAGATTTGCTGAAGTAAAAACCCAAACTGCAAAAAACGGTTCACCCATTCTCACCGATGCACTTGCATATATGGAATGTGAAGTTGTAAATAGTATGGAATGTAGTGATCATTGGATTTTATACTGCATAGTTGAAGATGGCAAAGTTTCCAAACCAGATGGCATTACCGCAGTTCGTCATCGCAAAGTTGGGAATTACTATTAATTGGTAATTGGTGATTGGTAATTGGTGATTGGAAAGAAAGAATTTATTCCCTGTTCCCTATTACCCATTACCCATTACCTAATGTTGAATTATTAACTAACTTCTTTCATAATTTATATGACACTTCCAGATTCATTTTCTAACGCCGTTGAATCCGCTAAAAATTGGGTTTCTCAAGTTTTTTCTCCACAACAAGTAGCAATGAATGATACTAGACCGCGAGACGTGCAAATTTTACCTATTGCTACTAATACGAAAGTTCTCAGAGCGCGGAGTAAATCACGTCTACGGTTTGAAATTGAATATGCACTTGAAAGAGGAACTACTTCTAATAGTTATTTAATAGAAGCAGAGAAAACTGCAATTACAGATCCACCGGCAGAAGGATTTACAGAAATTTACACAGAAGCATTACAGAAAACAATCAATATCCAAAAGTTGGATTATGTGATTTTGGGACATTTTAACCCCAATCGTATCCCCACTTTAAAAGCAATTTTGACAATTGCACCACAAATTACTTTTGTTTGTTCTCTTCCTGCTGCAAATAATTTACGCGCTGCTTTCACCGACCAAGATATTAAAGTTTTAGTCATGCGGGGTAAAGAAACCCTAGATTTAGGTAAAGGTCATGTTTTAAAATTCTTACCTACTCCTAGTCCTCGCTGGCCGGAAGCACTTTGTACCTACGACCAACAAACCCAAATTCTGTTTACAGATAAGCTCTTTGGCGCTCATATCTGTGGTGAAGAAGTATTTGATGACCATTGGGAAACTTTTAAAGAAGACCAACGCTATTACTTTAATTGTCTCATGGCTCCCCATGCTACACATATAGAAGCAGCTTTAGAAAAAATTGCCGATTTGCAAGTGAGAATGTATGGTGTTGGTCATGGACCTTTAGTACGCACCAGCTTAATTGAATTAACTAAATTATATCAAGAGTGGAGTCGCGCCCAAAAAGATCGGGAAATATCCGTCGCGCTGCTTTATGCTTCTGCTTATGGTAACACGGCAACTTTAGCCCAGGCCATAGGGTTAGGATTAACCAAAGGTGGGGTTGCGGTTAAATCCGTTAACTGTGAATTTGCACCTGCTGATGAAGTTCGCACTACCTTAGAACAAGCAGATGCTTTCATTATTGGGACTCCTACCATTGGTGGTCACGCACCAACTCCTATTCACACCGCTTTAGGTATTGTCCTGGCTACAGGGGATAATAGCAAACCTGTGGGAGTTTTTGGTTCTTATGGTTGGAGTGGTGAAGCTTTAGACTTGGTAGAAGGGAAGTTGCGAGATGCTGGGTATCGTTTTGGTTTTGATACCTTGAAAGTCAAGTTTAAACCTGATGAAGTTACCCTTAAATATTGCGAAGAAGTGGGTACAGACTTCGCTCAAAGTTTGCGAAAAGCGAAAAAAGTCCGTGTTCCCCAACAACCTGCAACTCCTACAGAGCAAGCTGTTGGACGGATTGTTGGTTCTGTTTGCGTGATTAGCGCCAAGCAGGGAGAATTTTCAACAGGGATGATGGGGGCTTGGGTATCTCAAGCGACATTTAATCCACCGGGAATTACAGTGGCGATCGCCAAAGATCGCGCCGTAGAATCTCTACTATATCCTGGTGGTAAATTTGTCCTCAATATTCTTCCAGAAGGTATTCATGTAGAATACATGAAACATTTCCGCAAAACCTTCCAACCCGGAGAAAACAGATTTGCTAATTTCCTCACTGCCGAAGCGGATAACGGTTGTACAATTTTAACAGATGCTTGTGCCTATTTAGAATGTTTAGTGCAACAGCGTCTAGAATGCGGCGATCATTGGGTCATATATGCAACCGTAGACAACGGTAAATTACTTAAACCCGATTCTATCACCGCCGTTCACCACCGCAAAACAGGCTCATATTATTAAAGAAACCTGAGTTTAATGAACCTCGCCTCAACTCCTCTCCGACGCAGAGAGGAGCTTATTATTTTCTTTTTAGCAGTATATAACAAGTTTCTAAGCCTCTCCCTGTTGCAGAGAGAGGTTTACCTCCAAAGGTTATATACTCCTAAGAAACTCATCCCTATTTCCAACTTAACGGAATGTGTTTCTTAGGAGTTATGGCAATAAAAAAACCCTGGTGAAACTGGCCAGGGTTGATTAGGAGAAATATGAATGACGATTATATGCAAGTACCGAAGCTAAAACTTTTAGCTAACCCCCAAACCTATAAAAATTATGGAAGTTACAAATAAAATTGCTTTTGTTACTTTATGTAAATTAATATAACAAGATTGTTACAAAGTGTCAAGCGGACTTGACAAAAAATCCTGGATAGAATTACTAAGACTCGGTTATCTAGAATTGTTGGTGTGGTTACTAACTGTATATAGAAGCAAAATCTATATCTGTGGGGAAATTCTGAATTTTTGACAACTTGCATCCTTGACAGGACTTACGCAAAACATCAGGACAGTGGAGGTCATTTATGAATGACTCCTGAAATAAAGTGGAGTGGTCTTTGTATAGTGACGATTTATAATCGCTGTTATTACTGAAATTAGTCCTTATGTCATTAACTGAAGAAATTCTTTCCCAATTCCCCGGTGATGTTTTAGCCGGTTTGCGTCGTACTGACAGCATATTAACATCGCTCCGAAATGATAACGCACCTATACCCAACCTAGTTAAAGAAAATCCAGAAAATTTAGACGCTGTGAATTTCGATGTCATTATCTGTGGTGGAACGTTGGGAATTTTAATTGGTTGCGCGTTAGCTGTGCGGGGTGTGCGCGTCGCATTGCTAGAAAGGGGTATTTTGCGTGGAAGAGAACAAGAATGGAATATTTCTCGTAAAGAGTTAGCAGTGTTTTGGGAATTGGAATTGTTGACGGAAGCGGAATTAGCAGAAACTATCGTGACTGAATACAACCCTGCACGAGTTAGCTTTCAAGGAGGTACAGAAGTTTGGGTAGAAGATGTTTTGAATATTGGTGTCAATCCTATTTATTTACTGGAAACCTTAAAAACTCGCTTTCTGAATGCGGGAGGGAAATTATTTGAGAATACACCATTTGGTGATGCAGTAGTTCACCCAAATGGTGTCATGGTCAACAATCAATTTACCGGAAAATTGTTACTAGATGCTATGGGAAATCTTTCTCCCATTAGTCAACAAGCGCGTGCAGGAAAAAAACCAGATGGACTTTGTTTAGTTGTGGGAACTTGTGCGGAAGGATTTCCGAAAAATGATTCTGGGGACTTGTTGTTATCTTTTACGACTTTGGAAAATCAATGTCAATATTTTTGGGAGGCTTTTCCAGCAAAGGATGGGAGAACTACTTATATATTTACCTATATGGATGCACAACCACAACGATTGAGCTTAGAAAATTTATTTGATGAATATTTCCGCTTGTTACCAGAATATCAAGGTGTGGAAATTAATGAATTAAATTTTCAACGGGCGTTGTTTGGTTTCTTTCCTAGCTATCGCCAAAGTCCTCTTAAAACTCCTTGGAATCGGATTTTATTTGTAGGGGATAGTAGCGGTAATCAGTCGCCTTTAAGTTTTGGTGGTTTTGGGGCGATGGTGCGTCATTTACAGAGGTTAACTTTGGGAATTACAGAAGCATTAAAAACTGATCAATTATCTGCACCATCTTTAGCAATTCTTCAGCCCTATCAACCCAGTTTAAGTGTAACTTGGTTATTCCAGAAGGCGATGAGTGTGGGTGTAAATCAAAAAATTGATTCCCATCAAATTAATGCTTTGCTTTCGGCTGTATTTGACCAAATGAGGCAGTTAGGAACTCCTGTTTTAAAACCTTTTTTACAAGATATTGTTCAGTTTGAGGCACTGACAAAAACTTTAGTAAAAACAGGGTTATCCCATCCTTTATTAGTGGCGAAAATTATTCCCCAAGTTGGTTTATTAAGTTTGTTAGATTGGGTGTTACATTATGTGAATTTATTTTGGTATTCTATCTTGTTTTCTCTAACTCCTATGTTAGAAACATTAATTAATCATCTGTCACTTCAACAACAATATTATTGGCATCGGTTAATAGATAAGTGGCAGTTTGGATCAGGTAATGATTATCATGAATAATATCTAAGGATACAATGACTGAAAATAATTCTATCAGAGTAAAATACTTTCCAGTGCTAATTCGGTTACTGCGGGAAAGAGAAACATTTTTAGAGGAGATTCGCCAAGGTGTGAGGGTAACTAATAAAATCATTTCTTTATTAGTTTGTAGTTTTCTGTTTTTAGGACTGTATGGGGGAATTATTGGTGCATATCATAGTTGGATGCAAGCTTTGTCTTCTGCTGTGAAATTACCAGCACTTTATTTAATTACATTGCTGATTTGTTTACCAACATTGTTTTTTGCTAATATTATTTTTGGTTCAAAACGGAATTTTGCTCAATATTTTGCTTTGGTGCTAACTGCGGTTGCTGTCACCAGTGTACTGTTATTTAGTTTTGCGCCAATTACCCTGTTTTTCTTAATGACAACTAATAATTATCAATTTTTAATTTTGTTAAATGTGATCATTTTTTCTTTAACGGGATTTATTGGTATTTCTTCTTTATATAGTGCTACAAATGTGGTGTTAGAACAAGAGGATGAAGGTAGTAAAACCCGCCAGAAAATAATTAAATCGTGGTTATTACTGTATGCTTTTGTGGGAAGTCAGTTAGGATGGACTCTGCGTCCTTTTTTTGGTAATCCTGATTCTGCTTTTCAATTATTTAGAGAACGGGAAGGGAATTTTTATTTAAGTGTGTTGCAATCTCTAGGTTATTTGCTAGGAATCCGTTGATATGTTAGAAAAACAAGCTGACGTTAAAAAACACTTTGGGGTTTTATTAAGTTTACTACGCGATCGCCAAAATTTCTTAGAAGAAATTCGCCAAGACATTAAATTACAAGATAAAATCAGTTCTCTGTTTATCACCAGTTTTATCTTCTTCGCAATTTATGGCATAATTATCGGTGCTTCCCACAGTTTCGGACAAGCATTATCCAGTGCAATCAAATTACCAGTCTTTTATTTATTAACCCTAATAATTTGCTTTCCCACACTGTTCTTTTTTAATGTTTTATTTGGTTCTCGGAGTAGCTTTAAACAACATTTTGTGGTTTTACTTACCGCAGTATCAGTAATTAGCGTTTTGTTATTTAGTCTTGCCCCAGTAACGCTATTTTTCATGATTACCGCCCCCGATTCTTACCAGTTTTTTAAACTTTTGAATGTGTTAATTTTTGGGATTACGGGAATTTTTGGGGTCAAGTTTCTCTATGAAGGAATGCAGTTACTTTCTGAACAAGATGAAGTTGGTAAAAAAACCCGTACTACCATTTTACAATCTTGGTTACTGCTTTATGCCTTTGTAGGAATGCAATTGGGATGGTTTTTACGTCCTTTCTTTGGCGCACCAGGGGTAAAATTTGAGCTATTTCGGACAGTAAAAGGTAACTTTTATCTGGATATTCTGCACGCAATATCAGAAATTTTAGGTGTGAAATAATTTAAAATTACATTTGGCGACCAATTTTACTGATTTTATCTGTGTAGTACATTTGATTATATCTCAACTTACGTCAAAACCCTATATCCTTAGGGGATGTAGTTGATTAATGATGTTTGATTATGCTATATATAATGTTAGTATTATTGTATAGTCTCTGGTGATTAGTATCATCACCACCAAAACTAATGACTTCAGTAAGATTTAAATATCCTCCCCTAGTTGAAATTGCTTTTTCTGTAGAATTTATTGCTCCTGATTTTTCTTCTGTGCATTTAGGACTTTATTGGGAGTCAATTCGTTCTGAGTTTCCATTGCAACAAGATAGCCAACCAATTATTTTAGAAGAATATGGAAATTCTACACCACCTCTACGTCGAGTGGGGTTTGTATCAAATGATAGAAGCAAAATAATTCAGCTTCAAGAAAATCTATTTATATTTAACTGGAGGTACAATCCACAAGATGAAACTCATCATTTTGTGAATATACTGACTCAATTTATTGGGTACTGGAATCGTTTCCAAGAATGGTGGTTAAATATTCAAGGAGAGCCTATAGAAATTCAACAATATGAATTAACTTACTTCAATGCAATTGATCCAGAAAATTCTGGTTGGCAAAATGCTAAAGATCATGCCAAAGTATTTAATTTCATAGAAACTAAATGGTCAGGCTTCCTGAATGTTCCAGAATCATTAGACATTCAAATTAATTTTTTATTACCTAATGATTTAGGAACATTATCTGTTAGGGTAGATCAACTATCTATATCTAGTGATGACGATGATGAGCAAGAAGTAACTTCAGAATCACAAGATGTAGTATTTTTTAAACTTGTTGCCCAAAGTACGGATACTAGCATTCTAATAACAGACTGGTTTACATCTGCCCATGATTACATAGTAAAAGCTTTTTTGGAACTAACAAAAGAAGATATTCAAAAATTATGGGGGCGTTATGACTACTAAATGGCCTAGTTTGTATAATATTGGTGATTCACAATTATCTAAAAAAAATAAGGATCAAGACAATATTGTTGCCTTTCAAGATCCCAAATTTGCTGAAATCAAACAAATAAAAACTAACAAATATAATGGTTGTTTCAGTAGCTATAGAAAAGAATATTGTATGGCTAGTGAACCGATTTCTTTTTCGGAAATCAAAAGCTATAGAAAAGAATATTGTATGGCTACTGAACCGGTTTCTTTTTCGGAAATCAAACAGTATATTTCACGTCAAATAAAGAATGATAATCGGAAAATACAAAGTATTTTCTCTGATTATGAGTTTCTGGGTTCAATCCTAATCAAAGATTATTTCCAAGAGCATCCAAATAAAAGAAAAGCACTTGCTCAAAATGTTGCTAAACATATAACATCTGTTAATTTAGTATTGGAAGTATTAGATTGGGGTACTTCCAGAAAAATTCGTGAAGGGTTTGATGCTACAGTTATGCTATTAGCAGAATGTGGAAATGTAATTATTTCTTCACTTTCATCGCTTGCGAGAAGGGGGTTGGGGTGTGAGGTTCTTGTTACAGATTTGATGATAATTTGCTCTAATCATGTACGAGCAACCAGCCCAGATAATAAGGATTTATTAGTTTTAGAAGAAAAATGGGAAATTTTAATTAAGAGTATTGCTTGTAGCTCGAAAATTTCTCCTCAAAAGAGATTCGATGCAATCATTAAATTGATTCCAAATAGCAATAGGAGATTAATAAAAACGGGAATTATAGATGCTTTACTCATTATGGAAGATGAGATAGATATTCAATCTATCAAAAGTCAATTAGAATATTTTTTGTCAGATTCTGAACATGATGAATATGTAAAAGAATATGCCAAAGAAGCTATGGAAGATATGTAGGAGTTGAGAACTAAAAAAATGCTTCCAACTCTTGAAGATTTTGGTGTACCAACTCCTGCATACATCAGAAAAATAGGTGCTACAACACATTGGCAACAAGAAGATTGTAATAGTCAACAAGAACGTGCTGAGAAAGCCGCCGCAAGAATTTTTAAAGATGGCATTAATAGTCTTTATCTAGTGAAATCAGATCAAGATTTTTATGCCACAATAGTTGCTATAAGCGCTAATAGAAATCCAAAAGATCAGAATTTTGATTTTATCTGGATAACAGAAGAAGAATTAAAAGAAATTGGAATAAGTTTTGAATTAGTAATAGAAGGAGCTTGTTTACATTCCCAAAAAATACATTTCAATGCTTCCATTGATACAAATGCTGCTTGTAAATTATGTGAAAATATTATGTCAAAAAATAGAGAAGCCAAGCGTTGTAAAAGGAAAGACACAAAAGAAATTTTAAATCATTTAGAACGTTTAGGATGTAAAGCTATAGTATCTAAGAGTCCAAGCTGCGAGTGTCAACATTTATAAATATCAGCAGGAAACAAACACAGCTATAAACGAGACTGAGAAACCAATTATTAGCACATAAATATTCAAAAGAATATCATATTATTCCTAATTTTTTTCTAACTTCTATTCCTCACATCCAAAAACTTCAATTGTTGATATAAACAACGAATTTGTTGTAAATTGACCCCTGCTAATTCAGCTTTTCTCAATGAATTACCAAAAATTGCTTCTACTTCTAAAGGACGTTTTTCATCAAAATCAATTTTCATACTGGTGCGGTAAGGTTTCATTTTCACGGTGTAATCTAACATGGTTTGAATGAAACTTTCAGGAATAATTCTATCTGTAATTTTTGCCCCTGCGGCTACTTCCCACATCAAATTTTCTGCTAATTTACGAGTGTGGATGTCTGCCATTAATTCATCTGTTCTGGCATCAAGAATTACAGATAAACCATTATAGGGAATGTTCCAGACTAATTTTTTCCAACGGGCTAAAAGTAAATCTTCTAATAGTTCTATTGATATACCTGCTTGTTCAAAGTCGCTGGCAATTTCTGCCATTTGTTGAGTAATACCAATTGATTGATAATTAGAAGCATAACCACCTAAACTAATTTGTCCATAATCTAAATGATGAATATGTCCTGGGGCAACTTTGTTAGAACACAGAAAACATAAACCGCCAATAATATTCACATTACCCACTATTTTGGCAATTTCTGGTTCTATATCCATGCCATTTTGCAATACCAATACTACACCATCATCTTTAACTATTGGTGGTAATAAATTTGGTAAAAGTTGATTCTGAGTGGTTTTTAATGATACTATTACCACATCACACTGTGGCATTTTATTGACATCGTTATAAGCATTAACTTGGGGAAGGATAAAATCACCGTCTTTAGACTGAATAATTAAACCATTTTCCCTAACTTGTTGATAATCACTTTTGAGTAAATAGTGAACTTCTAAACCGGATTTTTGTAGCTTTGCACCATAAAATCCGCCTAATGCGCCAGTTCCTAATATTGCATAAGTGCGTTTATCCATTTTATGTATAAGAAAATCTGAATAAAATCATCAGACTATATTTTACCAGAATTGTCATTAATAAAACTTAAACATGATTTACTATCTTGTAGAAGCTTTGCTAGAGAGGTAAAATCCATGGCTGATATTGTTGATATTGCAGTTAGTAATGATGCGTTTAAAACTTTGGTTGCTGCTGTGTCTGCTGCTGGGTTAGTGGAAACATTAAAAAGTCCGGGGCCATTCACTGTGTTTGCACCGACTGATGATGCTTTTGCTAAGTTACCTCCTGGCACAATTACAACTTTATTACAAAATATTCCCCAGTTAGCCAGGATTTTAACTTATCATGTTGTTCCTGGAAAGTTAACAAAAGATGATTTAGCGAAACTGGGTACAGTCAATTCGGTGGAAGGTTCTCCCATTAAAATTAATTGTGAAGATGGTTTTGAGGTCAAAAATGCCACAGTTTTAGCAGCAGATATTATGGCTGATAATGGTGTAATTCACGTTATTGATAATGTGATTTTGATGGGTTAAGGGTAGTGGGGGTGAACGGTCGTTCGCCCTTACTAAGCTATTGTGCGATCGCTAATTATTTAAAAAATGTAACATAAATGGTGTAGTCACTCACTTTTAAGATAAGATTACTTGAGTAATGTAGAATTTATAATAAAACCTAATCATAAGCACATACAATTATCTATCACCCAAAATTAATGTTAGATTTTCACACTTTAACTGAATTTTCCCGCCATCACTGTATAGGTATCTGTGGCTTCCTAGTCCCGGCCAATATCTTGACTACCTTATTAACGATTATCCTCGCGTTTCTCAATCGTCCGATGAGTCAAGTTTGCGCATCTGTGATACTGTCCTCTACATTTGCTTTAATCATGATGCTGCACGTTTATACTTGGTTTATGATTGGTGTAGTTATGTTACCCACTTATATTTTGTTATCTTTAGCTGTTACCTGTTTACTAACTAATCTTTTAGTAATTATGTGGGGAAGAAATCCTCTACAATTGTTTTCTTTGGGTAAGTGATGACAGCATCAATCAAAAGTTAGAAGTAAAAACGAAATTTTAATTTTATTTCAACTTTCTATATCCCCGATTTCTGGAATAAGTCAGGGATATTGTCATTTAGGACATAAAAAACTGTGATCAGTAGGGTTTTAACATTGTTATATCATGTTCGGTGGAATACTTGTCATATCTGTTGGGACTGGTAATGGGTAATTGGGAAAAATATAGCTTTAGCCAGGATAATTAGGACATTATGAATCCTTGAAATATCTATGTAACAAGGCTTTTCCTCCTGCCTTCTGCTATATTATAGGACTTAGGCAGAAGTTAGGGAATAACGAACCGCAGAGAACGCAGAGGACAGGGAGGAATAAGAGTTTTAGAGGATTTTTGCGTAAGTTCTGTATTACCCAAAAACTATGCTATTTCATGGAAAATCCCAACTTAATGAAGTTTGTTTTGTCTGAAATACAAGCAATATTTACTTGGTAAATTCTGCTCGCAATTGGTTAACAACTCGATCTAATCCCACAGAATGGGCTGCTTTGAATAATAGGCGATCGCCTGTTTGCATAAAAGTTTTTAATCTTGTTACTAGATCAGCATGGGTAGTGAAACATTCGCAAGATATATTATCGGCACTATTAGCAATTATTTGGGCATCTTGACCATCAACTAATACTAATAACCCATCAAGATGCAAATTTTTGACCATTTCTCCCACCTTTTGATGAAGTTCTGGGGATCTTTCTCCTAGTTCTTTCATTGCGCCTAAAACCGCAATTTTCCGCTTTCCAGGTGTATCTGCTAACAACTGTAAAGCGGCTAACATGGCTTCTGGGGCGGCATTATAGGTTTCATCTAAAATCACTACATCATTAGGTAAAGTGAAGCGTTGACTTCTGCCTGTGGGCATATTTACCATAATCCCAGATTGTAATAATTGCCAATCAATTTCTAATACTTTGGCTACTGCTAAAGCTGCTAAAAAATTAGTAGCATTGTGACGACCAGGTAAAGGTAAAGGTAAACGCATTCCGGCAACTTCTAGAGTTTCATTATCAGTTAATTTTCCCTGAATATCGCCACCAGAAAACCCATAACTAATGACTTGACCCTCCCAAAATTTCTCTGCCGTTGCCATTAATAATGGATTATCATAATTAAGAATAGCAATACTATTATTGGGCATAGTTGCTAATAACTCACACTTAGCTTCTGCAATGGCTACTTCTGAACCAAGTAATTCAATATGCGCCGTTCCTACATGAGTAATTACCCCAATTGTGGGTTGAACAATTTCTGTGAGTTCGGTAATTTGTCCCCTTCCCCGCATGGCCATTTCGATGACAGCAAAATCATTTTCTCTACCCATTTCTAACAGGGTTTTGGGGACACCTATTTCATTATTAAAATTCCCGTAGGTTTTATGAACTTTGCCTTTTGTGGCTAAAACTGCCGAAATTAACTCTTTAGTTGTGGTTTTCCCTACTGAACCTGTGATCCCAATGACAGGAATAGAGAAACTTTCGCGCCACCATTTAGCAATTTGTTGATATGCCTTTAAAGTATCTTTGACTCGTAAAACCGGAAAACCAGGATTTTCGTAATCATGATCAACTATTGCAACTATAGCCCCTTGAGCGATCGCTGTTGGCACAAAATCATGTCCATCAAACTTTTCTCCTCGCAAAGCCAAAAACACTTCTCCTGGTTGCAAAATGCGGGTATCTGTTTGTATTCCCATTCCCAACTGAGTTAAGGTAGATACAGATACATTCACAGGTTCAGCGATAAGAACTTCAACCAGTTGAGAGATAGTGATAGAGACTGACATACTGATAAACGATAGGGTATTTTAAAGGTAATAACCTTATCATTTTTTGTGTCACGTTGTCATTGAAGATTTATTTCTGTGACGTTCTATACACTAAACTGGTTCAGATAATTTGTAATACGTATTACTGTTGAAGTTGAGAATTTATCTTGTGTTTAATTCTATTGATTAGATAATCTCCTTTTCTTCAACAGTAGTATTTTCTGGAACTGATTAAATCATTTTTATTTTTCCTTTGTGTTGATATTCTGTTGTTGGATAATCTGGCTAATTTCTGCCAAACTTAAATTTAAAACTTGTGCAATTTGTTCTTTAGTTAAACCCAATCCTATCAAACCAGGAACTGCATCTAACTTAGCTTTGCGTTCACCTACTTCTATTCCTTCTTCCTTTCCTTCTTCTTTTGCTTCTTGATAAAATCGGGTTTGTTTTAACTCACTTAATCCAAACATGGCTTCTATTTCCTCCCTATTCATTCTTGGAAACTTGTAAATTAAAATTGTCTCGATGATTTGTAATACTTGTTGCTGTTGAAGTTGAGAATTTATCTCTTGTTTAGTTCTGGTGATTAATTCTCTGGCTTGGGTAATGGAATTATCTGGGTTAGCGATGATTAGTTTTATTGTAGCAATACCAATGGGTAAAGATGTTGTTTCTGCTAATTCATCGAGATAAATTACTCTCACTCGTTGACTGGTAAAAAATTCTTGATAATGCTGAATATCTCTTGTATCTATGCTGCTGGTTGGATAGATAACTACAGCATTCCAGTGATTTTTGGGGTTGTTTTGGCGAATGTAAAGAAATATTTCGCTAAACAGTCTATGGTAGAGATCCTTATCTAGTTGAAATTGTACTTCTAAAAAGTAGATGGGGTTATCTGTATTTTGGTTAGGTAAGAAAACTCCATCTATTCTCAAGGCTGTTTGTTTGACTTCAACTGATGAAAATTGATAAAGTTTTGCTAGTTGGGGAGAGTTACCAATTAGTTCAAAAAATATGCTGGGTATTTCTTGAAATAATCTGTAAAATATGCTGTCTGTTTTCATTTTAAAAAGTTGTTCTCAGCCATATCCTATTTAAGTTGTAAACTAACTCATGAATCTAAGCAACAGGAGATTTTTAGGGTTATTTTTTTTGACATTTGCTGCACATCAGTGAAGCTTTGTTTACAAGTGGTAATATTTACTGATATAGTTAGTAAGATATTATATTAAAAGAACTACTCCTACACAAAACTTTTAGAGGTGTAAATGACTGAAATTCCTCTCTTTCGCATTTCATCCCAACTACCCCCAGATGAAATAGAGTCTTTAGAAACATCACTATCTCTAAGTTCAATCAAAGTACAGAAGTCACCCAACCGTGTGTTAGGCGTAGATGATATTGTTGTTATTGCTACAATAGTTTCAGGCGTAGCAGCCACAGCACAGTTTATAGATTACACTATCAAAGCAGGTAAAGAGATCGCTAATTGGCGGAGAAAATTAAGAGAAAAAGGGATAGAAGCAAAAGGTAAGTTAAAACACCCAAAACTTCCTGATATTGATTTAAACACCGCTACGGAAGCAGAACTAGAAGCATGGTTTAAAAGACTAGAAACATGGTTAGATCAACAATAGCTGTAAAAATCCCCCTTAATCCTGGGGTAGAAAAACTTCCTAAACAAGATAATTCCTTCAGTAATCAAATTCTAATTTTGTTTTCAGCCCCTTTACTGAATGAAGACCTATCACCAGTAGAGAATTTATCAATTCAGAAAGAAATTGATGCCATAGCTTCAGTATTAGAGGATATATCTCATCCTATAGCAGTGGAAATAGTGGTTAAAGTAGCCACATCCCAAACATTACAAGATGTATTTTCTACTCGCGTTAAACCACTGATTATTCACTTTATTGGTCATGGCATGAAAGCGGAGGATAGTACAGCCTTAGTGTTAGAAAATGAGGTGGGAATGACTCGTTCTTTTAGTGAAGAAGAGTTAGAAATTACCTTATCAAATCAGCAACAAGTACCCTGTCAATTAGCATTATTAAATGCCTGTCATTCAGAAAAATTAGCTCAAGCGTTTGTCAAAGCAGGAGTATCTCATGTCATTGCAGTAGACGCTGAAGATCAGATTTTAGATGTTGCAGCCCGATGTTTTTCTCGACGACTTTACCAAGCATTATTTAATCAAGATGAGATTGTTAATGCTTTTTTAGTGAGTCGTAATGCAGTTAAACTTGATGATAAATTAAAAACAGTCTTTAACTCTGAAACTTTTCAGCCAGGAGTTAATTTTGATGAAGCTTTTAAATTTCGATTATTACCCCAATCTTCCCATAATCAATCACTGATTATAGAACCAGCAGATTCTCACAGTGTTATCTATCCCCAGTGGTCAAATACTAATATTCCCCCTGATAATCCCAATTTTGTAGGACGCAGACAAGAAATACATCAAGTAATTAAAGTCTTGGTAGAGTCCGATAATAAACGTTGTATAGCCCTACATGGTATGGGAGGAATAGGTAAAACGTCCTTAGCTTATGCCATTGGTCAGTGGTTACATGAACGAAATCGCTACAAGGATGGAGTTTGGTTTATTAGTTTACGCGATACTGATTCTGTAGGGACGCTAATTACAAAAATCAAACAGAGTCTTGAATTGAATAGTTTTGCCTTAGCAAAAGAATTAAAGAATAGTCGAGTGTTTTTAATTCTCGATGATTTGGATAGATTAATTGAAAAAGAATCTAATGAACTTATTGAATTATGTTCCTTTGAAATGTTATCGGTAGAAGGACAAGATATATTTCCCTTATTGGCTTTCTTTCCTAGTGGGTTGAATCGAGATTTAGCTAGGGTTATTTGGGGTAGAAGTGGGAATAAAGCTTTGTTAGAATTGTTTAAGTTTTCTATGGCAGAAAAGTCTCCAACTGCATCTGATTGGAGAGTGAATTTACCCGAACCTGCGCGTAATTATGCAGAAAGTAAATTGCAAAAAGGCAGAGGAATTGACTATCTTGCTCCTCAAGTTTTGGATTTCTATCATCGCAATTTTTGTGACACAGTTCTCAAAATTTTTAGCGATAAAGATAATAAAAAAGGTCGGGATTTACTTCTGCAAGAAAACTCAAATTTAATTTTGTTTTTGGAATGGGGTTATGAACATGAAATGAGTTCAGATAAAATCTGTCGCAGTGCAAGAATTACAGCTTCATTAAGTGATTATTGGCGTTGGATTGAAGCAAATCAAGACCCTTTAATTAGATTAAATTTAGCTTTAGCCGCAGCCCAAAGAAATCAGGATCAAGTCGGAGAAGATTTAGTTAAAAAAACCATAGCTGCTTTGTCTTATAAAGCATCTTTAAGACCAAAAAGTGATGAGCTAAACCTGAGGGGATGACGAAATAACCTAAACAGCTTATCAGGTGAAAATTGTACCGATTTATGGTAAAAAAAGATAGCCCCACTATTCTCAATAAGGACTATCTATTGATAATGTTACCTGAATTCTACAAAATACACCTA
>JBJTUF010000314.1:0-10948 GCA_046080565.1 Cuspidothrix sp.
AATCTTGTATTTAATCTCTGGTTTCCAGAAAATAGACTCTAATACACCTACAGCCGCAGTAAAGGGAATTACCCTGTAACTGTGCGGTTCAGCTTTAAACTCCGGCCTTGTGAATAATGCCCATTCACCCCATAACTTTAGTTGCATAGACTAGGCTAAAAACTTTTTATTCATTATAAATACAAATGAATTAATTAGCAAGAATTACTACAGATTGTAAAGAACAAATACTATCAGCACATTTACAGAATGTCGCTCAAATGTCTGCAAGTGCTGTACCACAGGAATTTGCAGAGGTAGCCAGGTATGCCGGTTTATGGCATGATTTGGGTAAATATCAGCAAAAATGGCAGGAATATCTCAAAAATAGCGGTAAACGAGTTGTACACTCTCCACATGGTGCTGTTTTAGCCTTACAAATGGCAAAAAAAGAACCACCCGCAATGGCTTATATTATTGCAGGCCATCATTCTGGGTTATCTGAACGGTTAAGAATTAGAGGAAATGAATATCAACAATTAGCAACAAATTTAGAAGAATGTTTAGAAATAGCTAAACAAGAAATAGCAGATTTTATCCCAGAACAATTACCAGATATAAATTTACCTAAACTACGTCGAGAATTTGCCATTAGAATGTTATTTTCTGTCTTAGTTGATAGTGATAGATTAGACGCACAAAATTTTGAAAAATCTATCAATACAGAGAAGTTTACATATAATTTTAATCCTAATTTAAAATTATCAAACTCGCAAAATGTAATTAGTACGGCTAGAGAAACCTTTGCCAATTATTGTAAAAAATCCAGTGAATTACCCAAAGGAATATTTAGATTAACAGGACCCTGTGGAATTGGTAAAACAATTGCTAGTGCGAGATTTGCTTATTTACACAGTCAAAAAAATCAAATGTCCGGTATAGTTTATGTAGGATCACTAAAAAGCATCATTGAACAAACAGCAGAAGTTTATCGGCAATTATTTGGAGAAAATGCAGTATTAGAACATCATTCAGGATACGAACCAAAATTAGAAGAAAGCAAAGAATATAAATTAAATACAGAAAGATGGGATAAACCCGTAATTGTTACCAGTGGAGTGCAATTTTATGAAAGTTTATTTGCTAATCATCCTACAAAATGCCGTAAACTACAAGGTTTAATTAACAAAGTCATTTTATTAGATGAATCTCAATCTATCCCAGCTAATTTAGTCCGTCCAATATTAAATGTATTAAATACCTTAGTGACAGATTGGGGATGTACAATAGTTTTAATGAGTGCTACCCAACCAGCAGTTCATAACCTTGATGATGATTTAATCAACGTTACGGATATTATTCCTGAAGATGAAACTACGAGATTATTTCAACAACTTAATCGTGTTAATTATCAATATATTGCTGATATTTGGGAATGGAAAGATGTAGTTTCTAGTCTTCAAGATTCTGGATTAAATCAAGGTTTAATTATTGTCAATACCACCAAATTAGCTAGAGAAGGATATGAAATATTATCTGCCCAATTTCCTGAACAATGCTTTCATCTCAGTTCCAGAATGTGTCCTGATCATCGTTCCCAAATTCTCGCCCAAGTGCGACAATTATTAAAAGATGAAAAAGCCTGTTTTCTAATTAGCACCCAAGTTATAGAAGCTGGTGTTGATGTGGATTTCCCTATAGTATATCGGCAAATTGCACCTTTAGATTCTATCATCCAAGCGGCGGGAAGATGTAACAGAGAAGGTAAACAGGATAAAGGTAACGTGATTATTTTCAATATGCCTTTTTTTGTATCTAAAGAATATACAGATAGTACCAATTTAACTAAAGGAATATTAGAAAAATACGATTTAAACGGTGATATTTTACTTATGATTCAAATGTATTTTAGTAATTTATTTCATCAAAATTATCATGGTGGTAAGCATATTCAGGAATTAAGAGAAAAATATGATTTTCCTGAAGTTGCTAAATCAGTAAAAGTAATTGATGATGAACACCAAATATCTGTAGTTGTCAAATGGAAAGATAGTGAAAAGTTAATTGCCCAAATGCAACATCAAGAATATATAACAGAGTCAGATTGGCGAAAATTACAAAAATTTACTGTTAATATTCCTGAGAAACTTACTAATTATACCCAAATTGGAAAAATTGATGTTTGGATAGGAGATTATGATCAAAATACAGGAATTGTTGCATGATGTAATTAGAGGTTGTTTGAAAAGTTTTAGGTTATGATTTTAGGCACTTACAGATCCCCCCTAACCCCCCTTATTAAGGCTACGGTGTACACACAAGTCTTATCTGTCTTTGTTTTGTGATTATTTAGCCCCCTAAATTCCCCAAATTTGGGGGACTTTGAAATTCTTATTCCCCCAGAATTGGGGGTTAGGGGGCATCCAAACCCTATTAGACAACTTGATTAAACTTCTGTGTACACGGTAGCTTATTAAGGGGGGAACTAGAATCAAAGTCCCCCTTTTTAAGGGGGATTTAGGGGGATGAAAAAATATTTGATACACCATGAATGACTTTTAAAACATCCTCTAAACCCCTCCCCCTTCGGGTTTACAAGCCGAAATACTGGTATTGTTGTTTATTCAATTATTTACCCTATATCTTCCCAGGTAATTGTCATCATCATTTCCTTATTTACTTCTGCTATTTTTACTAATCTATTAGCTTGTCTTTCAATAGTTTAGACGTAGTAGTTCAGCTTCAATTTCAGGATCTTGATAAGTCATAATTGATATTGCTTTGGTGTAAATACAGGCAATTATCTTTAAATTATACTTTAAACTCTAATATAAATGTGAACTATTTTACTAAAAAATATCCCGCACCTGCACACCATCAAAATCATCAAACAATTATAAAACCAAGATCTTGCAGCTTGAGTACAGGATTAATCTAGCTATAGATAGAATATTTACCAAATGCTAAAATAATTAACAATTCTTAATTCCCAATTAATAAAATTGTAGAAAATATTACAAATTAACTTCCTGGGTTTAGCAATTTTCAATTCTTATCTTTTTGGGTTCTCTGCCTAAATTAATATGATGCGTCCCAGACTGAAAGTATCTTTAAATTTAACTATTTCATTGGTTTGACGCACCGTAGAGCAGAAATTCACAGAAACAGAAAAGACACACAGGAAGGAAAGTCATGAATAAATCTTACGCCATAATTGATGGTAATGAAGCGGTTGCCCGTGTAGCTTACAAATTAAACGAAGTAATTGCCATTTATCCTATTACCCCATCTTCTAATATGGGTGAATGGGCTGATGCTTGGATGGCTGAAGGTAAACCCAATTTATGGGGAACAACTCCTAATGTTGTGCAAATGCAAAGTGAAGGCGGTGCTGCTGCTGCGGTACATGGTGCATTACAAACAGGTGCATTAAGTACAACTTTCACTGCTTCCCAAGGCTTGTTATTAATGATTCCCAATTTGTTTAAAATTGCGGGAGAATTAACCAGTTTTGTCCTTCATGTTTCTGCCCGTTCTTTAGCTACCCATGCTTTATCTATTTTCGGTGATCATAGTGATGTGATGGCGGCAAGAACTACGGGATTTGCATTATTATGTTCTGCTTCTGTACAGGAAAGTCATGATTTTGCGTTAATTTCCCATGCCGCAACTTTAGCTACTAGAGTACCATTTATGCACTTTTTTGATGGGTTTAGAACTTCCCATGAGGTGCAAAAAATTGAGTTATTATCTGATGAAGATTTAAGGGAATTTATCCCTTTAGAATTAGTTTCTGCTCATCGTCAACGGTGTTTAACTCCGGATAAACCAGTATTAAGAGGAACAGCACAAAATCCCGATGTTTATTTTCAAGCCCGTGAAGGTGCAAACCCTTATTATCATGTTTGTGCTGAAACTGTGCAAAGAATAATGGACAAATTCGGCAAGAGAACGGGACGATATTACAAGTTATATGAATATCATGGCGCACCAGATGCAGAACGGGTAATTATTATCATGGGTTCTGGTTGTGAAACTGTCCATGAAACTGTAGATTATCTCAATAAACAAGGTGAAAAAGTTGGTGTTTTAAAAGTTCGCCTGTTTCAACCTTTTGATGTGGGTAGATTAATAGAAGCTTTACCTAATAGTGTAAAATCTATTGCAGTTTTAGATAGAACTAAAGAACCGGGAAGTGCGGGAGAACCTTTATATTTAGATGTGGTGACGGCTATTCATGAAGGCTGGAAAAAAACCACATTTCCCAAAATTGTGGGCGGTAGATATGGACTTTCTTCTAAGGAGTTTACCCCGGCGATGGTGAAAGGGATTTTTGATAATTTGACTCAAATTGCCCCCAAAAATCATTTTACTGTTGGCATTAATGATGATGTCAGTTTTACTTCCTTGAATTTCGATCCCAATTTCTCCACAGAACCGGATCATGTAGTTCGGGCGATGTTTTATGGTTTGGGTTCTGATGGTACGGTTGGGGCTAATAAAAACTCCATTAAAATCATCGGTGAAGGGACAAATAATCACGCCCAAGGTTACTTTGTTTATGACTCGAAAAAATCCGGTTCAATGACAGTTTCTCATTTGCGGTTTGGTGCTGAAAAAATTCGCTCAACTTATTTGATAGATAAAGCTAATTTTATCGGTTGTCATCATTGGGGATTTATTGAAACTATTGATGTTTTAAAAGCTGCTGCACCGGGGGCAACTTTGCTGTTAAATAGTCCCTATGATGCGGATCAAGTTTGGGAACATTTACCTATAAAGATTAAACAGCAAATTCTCGCCAAAAATCTCAAAGTTTATGCTATTAATGCTAGTCAAGTGGCTAAAAATAGTGGGATGGGTAGAAGAATTAACACTATTATGCAGGTCTGTTTCTTCGCTTTAGCGGAAGTATTGCCCCAGGAACAAGCGATCGCTAAAATTAAACAAGCGATTGAAAAAACATACTCTAAAAAAGGCGTAGATGTTGTCAACATGAATTTAAAAGCTGTAGACAACACCTTAGAAAATCTCCATGAAATCGAAATTCCCCTAGTCGAAAAAGGTAATAAGGAGAATTACCAATTACCCATTACTAAACCCGAATTTGTTGAGAAAGTTCTTGATAAAATCATGGTTTGGGAAGGTGACGACTTACCTGTTAGTGCTTTACCGGCGGATGGAACTTTCCCCACCAGCACTGCAAAATGGGAAAAACGCAACGTTGCCGAAGAAATACCCGTTTGGGAGGCTGATGTCTGCGTTCAATGTGGTAAATGTGTGATGGTTTGTCCCCATGCTGCTATTCGTGCCAAAGCTTATGAAGCGGATAAATTAGCCAATGCACCTATAAATTTCAAATCAACTAACAGCAAAGATAAGGATTTTGCTAACTATAAATTTACAATTCAAGTTGCACCAGAAGACTGTACAGGTTGTAGTTTATGCGTGAATATTTGTCCTGCCAAAAATAAAGCAGAACCCACCAAAAAAGCCATCAATATGAGTCCGCAGTTACCCATCAGAGAACAAGAACGGGAAAACTGGGATTTCTTTTTGAGTTTACCAAATCCTGACCGCAGAAAATTGAAATTAAACCAAATTCGGCAACAACAATTGCAAGAACCATTGTTTGAATTTTCTGGTGCTTGTGCAGGATGCGGAGAAACACCCTACCTTAAATTATTAACACAATTATTTGGCGATCGCTCACTCATTGCCAACGCCACAGGTTGTTCTTCCATCTACGGTGGAAACCTCCCCACCACACCCTGGAGTCAAAACGCCGATGGTAGAGGTCCAGCATGGTCTAATAGTTTATTTGAAGATAACGCCGAATTTGGTTTTGGTTATCGTTTATCTATTGACAAACAAGCAGAGTTTGCAGCCGAATTATTGCAACAATTAAGTAGTGAAATTGGCGATAATTTAGTTAATGCCATTCTCAAAGCTGAACAAAAAACCGAAGCTGATATTTGGGAACAACGGGAAAGAATTGCAATTCTCAAACATAAATTAGCTGAAATATTGGACAATGTAGACACCTTACATGGAACGTCTTCACAAAAATCGAAAATCCAAAATCTCCAGTCCTTAGCTGATTATTTAGTTAAGAAAAGTGTGTGGATAGTAGGTGGAGATGGTTGGGCTTATGATATTGACTTTGGTGGAATTGATCATGTTATAGCCAGTGGAAAAAACGTCAATATCCTAGTCATGGATACAGAAGTTTATTCTAACACAGGCGGTCAATCTTCTAAAGCAACTCCTAAAGCCGCAGTTGCTAAATATGCGACTGGAGGTAAACCAGCACCTAAAAAAGATTTAGGTTTAATGGCCATGACTTACGGTAATGTTTATGTTGCCAGCGTCGCTTTAGGTGCAAGAGATGAACATACATTAAAAGCCTTTTTAGAAGCAGAAGCTTTTGATGGGCCATCCTTAATTATTGCCTACAGTCATTGTATTGCTCACGGCATTGATATGACCACTGGTTTACAACAACAAAAAGCCTTAGTTGACTCCGGTAGATGGTTGTTATATCGTTATAATCCTGCATTGCAAGGACAGGGTAAAAATCCCCTCCAATTAGATATGAAAGCACCTTCTGAGTCAGTGGAAAAATCCATGTATCAGGAGAACCGGTTTAAGATGTTAATTAAGAGTAAACCGGAAATTGCTAAACAGTTGTTGGAACAAGCGCAAGCGGAAGTTAATTCTAGATGGGAAATGTATCAATATTTAGCCAATAGGTAATTAGTAATTGATAGCCCGGAGTTGATATCACGCCCCTTAAAAAAGGGGGGAACTATAATCAAAGTCCCCCTTTCTACGGGGGATTTAGGGGTATCTAGAAGACTTATCGGCAATTTATTCTGATGTTCTCCACTTGTATACCTTGATTTATCTAAGTTTTACATTTATTCAGCACAACCCCTATTTAAGAAAACTTGCGTTTTAGGGCAGCAAAAAGAGGACAAGGGGCAGATGTTTGTAAGTTTTGGGGTTTACTCCAGGTAAAAGGGGCTTTTTGTGACGCAGACATCCATAAAAGTTTTTTGGCTCTGGTCATGGCAACATATAATAAACGATATTCTTCAGCTATTTTCAAATATTTTGATTCTTCCCAAGCTTGCAGAATATTGGGTATGGGTTTTTGATGGAGTCCAGCCCGAATTTGTGCGCGGGCAACTTCCGATAAGGTAAAATCTCCTAAAAATTGTCCTTGGGGTGGTATCCAAAACCTACCCGGAATTAAGTTTTCATGCAAAAATGGCAAAAATACATAATCCCAGTCTAGCCCTTTGGCTTTGTGCATAGTGATAATTGTTAATTGCCCTTCTTTAGTATATTGTTTTTCGACATCTTCTGGTTCTACAGATTCAAACCTTTCGGAACTGACAATTTCACTTAAAGCTGATATCATCGCCCCCATGGAACTGTTAGCAAAAATTTGTTGATTGACTCTTTCTGAAAGTTTATCAGCAGTAGCTAATTCCGCTTGATCATATTTTAATGTTAAGGCAAAAAAGGAAATTATTTGATAATAAGGCAATTCTAAATAAGCCCGGAGTAAACTACGACAAAGATGAGCCGCTTTTTGCACTGTTTCAGTTTGGGGTGTAGTTAAAGGGCTAGGATATAAAAATTCTTCTGGTAAACTGGCCAGAGTGTTAATGTCTTGGGTAGGAATTAATTGACGTTCAACTAAGACATCTAAAGTAGATTTGAGATAATCGGGAGAATGGGGGCGATCGCAAAATTGCAATAATGATAAAATCTCTTGAGGAACATGAGAACGGCGTTCCCTTTCTCCCACATCATAAAGTTTAATTTTGTGTTCTTTACATACAGTTTCTAAAGCAGTTGCTAACCATCTACCTTGACGATTTTCCCTCACTAATATGGCTGCACTAGCTTGGGGATTTTCTGTAAATAATTCAATGATTCTTGCAGAAATTAAACTAACAGTCTCATAAATATCTGTGGGTGTATGTAATTCTAGTCCTTTTCCCACTGGTTCAGGGTTTTGTTGACTATCCCCAATATCTAGGAGGGAAATTTGTTGATCTAAAAATAGTTTTTCTCCATCTTTACTTTTAGCAAAACTTTGATTATTTACCCATGCTAAAGCAAAATTAGCGGCATCAATAATAATTTGCGTACTGCGCCCCGCTTGATACATTTTGGCGAGTTTATTTTTGCGTTCGCAACTTTCGCAAAATTGCCGAAAATAAATCGGATCAGCCGGAGTAAAGGTAGAATTAATGGCTTGATTAGGATCACCAACGCGAATTAAGTTAAAACCTGATTCTTGTGTAGCTAATATTTCTAATAATTTTGTTTGTAAGGGGCTAGAGTCTTGGGCTTCATCTTCAAAAACCGCAAATATTTTACTTTTTTCAATTTCCCGGGCGGTAGGATTTTCTAAAACTTTAATAGCTCCTAAAATCATATCATCATAATCTATAAAATCCTGGGTTTGCATTAAGTTTTTATATTCTGTGTACAACCCGGCAGCGATTTTTAAGATTTGATATTTATGAGGATTTTTTTCACTCCATTTTAACAAATCATTTGGTGATATGTCTGAACTTTTGGCTTCATGAATAACTGTATAGGCTAAATCTGGTAAAATTTCCGTTCTGAGTACAGATTGCCGTCGTAGTTTTTCCGTTTCTTCCCCATCAAATTCCTTTCCTGCAAGTAAATTTAAATAAAGTTCTGGATGATGGTAAATCCATTGTTCTACAGCAGTACGGATAAATTTATGACTTTGATTGGGTGTAATTAAAGTTGCATTTTCTAAATCTAAACCTGATAAATTGGGATGCCGACTAGCAATAATTAAAGCTAACCCGTGTAAAGTATAAACAGCAAATCCCGTTTGTGGTAAAGATAATTTTTTTAAATTTTCCCGAATTTTAGCTTTAATATTAGCAGTAGCAGAACGGGTAAAAGTAACAACAATTAACTGTTTATATTCCTTATTGCCAGTATTTAGATAATATTGATATTGTCCAGCAATAGCGATCGCAGCGGCCGCCGCCATTCCCGTAGATTTCCCCGCCCCAGGCACAGCCGACACCGCCAATGGTCCTGATTGCCAATCCGCCATTTCTGTTTGTCCTGGGCGCAATTTAGCCCGAATCTCGGCGATATTTTCTGTTAATTTACTAATCGGTGATGGTGGCAAAACTTCGGTAATTTGGGACATAAATTAGGGAATAGGGAATAGGCAAGAGGGAATAGGCAAGAGGGAATAGGCAAGAGGCAAGAGAGGAGAATTATATTTTTCCTTCTTCTTTCTCCTGACCTCCTGACTCCTGACTCCTGACTCGGTGAATTCTTCCGATACTAATTTTTCACAGGTGTACCGCAGGGATAGGTGGCTACTTTTTCTTTGCTAGTTTCACTAACTGGTTGATCTTTAGCCGCTAAATAATCTTTTTGCAATGTATTTAATAAACCTTCTCGTTGATCATACAACCGTTTGAGAGGACGGGGTGAACATTGATTGAGTACATAGGCTGTCACTAAGGGTAGCGCAATTGTACTATCAGTATAACAAACGATCGCACTAGGTAACTCATCCGGGTCAATTTTACCCCAGCTTACTGCTTCCGCGGGAGTTGCACCGGACAAACCACCGGTATCAGGACGTGCATCAGTAAATTGCACAAAGAAATCATGTCCTCTTTCTTCTAATCCTAAAACTTCGTGAAGTTGCGGTTGTGTTTGTAATAAAAAGTTTTTAGGACTACCACCACCAAGAATTACAGCCGCGCTTGTACCGTCGTTTTCTCGCGCCCCATAGACAATGGCGGCGGTTTCATTTACGTCAATCGCAGGATCTATGATTAACTTAGAACCCTCTAAAGCCAAAGCGGCCACATTCATGCCAATGGAACTATCTCCAGGAGAAGAGGTATAAATAGGTACGCCGCATTCATAAGCTGTAGCCAATAGGCAGGAATTTTTCACACCCAATTGCTTTTCTATTTCCCAGACACACTTACCTAACAAATAATGAAATTCAGCCGTTCCCATCCGCTTTTGAAAGGGTTCAGCTTGGAGAACTTTACGAATAAAAGCGTCCGTTTCTAGCAGTACATCGTAACCAAAAACAATGTCATAAATTCTGATTGTCCCCTCTTCCCGCAATTTGACATCATCTAAAAAGGGACTACCCGCAAACAATTCAAAACCTAAACCATAGTGCATATCATGATAAAGGTTCGCACCAGTGCTAATCATCCAGTCAATAAAACCATGACGAATTAAAGGTGCAAGGGCAGAAACCCCAAAACCTGCCGGTGTCATCGCCCCAGAAAGGCTAACTCCCACAGTTACACCCTCTTGAAACACATCCTTAGTCAGCAGTTGACAGGCTTCCCGCAACCGGGCTGAATTGTAAGCAGTAAAATAGGTATCAATTAAGTCAACCACGCTAACATTGTTAGACATGGGGATAGGTGCAATTTTCTTACCTGGTTTTTGTGACATTTTTAGGAAGTCCTGAATAGTAAATACCCTGAATATAATGTTATCGTATTCAAATGTACGGAAGTTGCTAAAATGTTATTTAGTGATGTAAATTAGCGGGAATGCTCAAGAAAATACTTCAGGAGTCATTTTTGTATTTCTATTTGAGCAAATCTCAAAGTATATATAAACCAATATTTGCTATTATTAAATATAACTAACTTGTTACTAATTATGGCACAAGCTTTAGTATTGTAGGGTGCGTCAGACTGCATAAATTCTGTCAATAAACAGATTTGTCATCTCTGACGCACCCTACGTATCGTTTCATAAATCAAATATTATTCCTGAGGGGATGACGAAATAACCTAAACAGCTTATCAGGTGAAAATTGTACCGATTTATGGTAAAAAAAGATAGCCCCACTATTCTCAATAAGGACTATCTATTGATAATGTTACCTGAATTCTACAAAATACACCTA
>JBJTUF010000315.1:0-2954 GCA_046080565.1 Cuspidothrix sp.
ACCATTGAATTTGTTTAATCACGATTTTCTCCCCACTCAACCAATCCTTAAAGGTATGTTAATACAAGCTACAAAAGTTGACAGTGCAAATTTTGGATTTTAGAAAAGCATCAGCTAGATTTTGTTGGGTTTCGCCGTCCTCACATTTTTAATTTGTGATAATTACAACATACTTAACTAACCGAAATTATCAGTCAAGATCATCCAAAATTCAAAATTAAATGGATGTAAACTTGTATTGTTCTGCATTGGGTATGCTTTCCAGTATGAATAATTTATTTTTTCCTGTGATTTTAGCAGGTGGTAAAGGTGAACGTTTTTGGCCTTTGAGCCGACTGGACAAACCTAAACAATTTTTAAGTCTTGATGGTAGCTCTAAAAGCTTACTACAAGCAACTGCTGAACGATTGTTACCATTAGCTGACGGTTGGCAAAACTTGTGGGTAATTACCTCTAGCGCCATTGCCCAAGGGGTGAGAGAACAACTTCCTGATTTACTAGAATCAAATTTACTCATTGAATGCGTGGGACGAGACACTGCTGCTGCTGTGGCTTGGGCAAGTTTAGAAATTAAAAGGCGTTACGGAGAAAACGCTATGATTGGTTTTTTCCCGGCTGACCACTGGATTGCTGACCCAGAGGTATTTTTAGCTACCCTGTCTGCTGCTACCGAGTTAGCAAGAAGTACCCCGGCAATAGTGACCTTGGGGATCAAACCTAATTTTCCATCAACTGGCTATGGTTATATTGAGCAAGGTGAAAAATTATGTGACTTTAATAGCTTGCCAGCTTATCATGTTCACCGTTTTACTGAAAAGCCAGACCGGGAAACGGCCGCAACTTTTTTATCTACGGGACGGTTTAGCTGGAATAGTGGTATGTTCGTTTTTCAAGCCGGTGTTGTTTTAGCAGAATTACGCACTCATGCACCGGAAATTATCCAACCTTTAGAACAATATGGCCCTGATATTTATCCCCAGTTACCTAAAAAAAGTATAGATTACGCGTTGATGGAAAAAACTAGTTTAGCTTATGTTTTACCTGTGGCATTTGGTTGGGATGATTTGGGTGATTGGAATGCTATTGAACGTTTGCTAAAACAAGAGGATAATCCTAATGTAGAACTTGCTACTCATGTTGGCTTAGATACTCAAGGAGCTATTATTTATGCCTCCAATCCTGATGATGTAATTGTTACTATCGGTTTAGAAGATGTGGTCATTGTCCGCGATCGCAATGTTACCCTAGTAGTGAAGAAGGATCGTACCCAGGAAATTAAGCAGATCCTGAAAACTTTGCAAAACGATGGCCGATTTACGGACTTATTATAGGATTTAAAATCTTGGTAGATAGCTCAAACTGTTGTTACTCATTATAACTTATATATTGTATTCTGTGAAATAACAGATTTGAGCCTGTTTTTTGGTGTTGCATAATAGCGGTATTAATTATCTTTATCTTTCCCATATTTTCCACTAAGATGCGAAGGTGCAAAGTTTTCTTGATAAAAAGTCAGCAGAAGTTAATACAAGTTAATACAAGTTAATATAAATTAATCCTATCAGGACTTTACAACTATACGTAAGTGTAGTTATTATATTAATCCATAGTCTCATTGCCATGCTCTGGGTGGGAAAGAGAAAACGAGAAGGGGATCTAAAAAAAAGGAGAAATATAAAAATGACTATTTACAAAGCATTAAACGAAATTCAATCAACTTCCACCTCTCCCCGTGATTTAGGTGATAAATTTGAAAGATTAATGTTAAATTATCTCAAAACTGATCCCTTTTATAAAGACCATTTTAGCCAAGTTTGGTTATGGATGGATTTCCCTAAACGCGGAAATATGCCAGATACAGGAATTGACTTAGTAGGAGTAGAGCGCAATACTGGAGATTATTGTGCTATTCAATGTAAATGTTATGATTTAGATTACACTTTACAAAAATCAGATATAGATTCATTTTTCACCGCTTCCGGGACAAATTTATTTAAAACACGGATGATTATTTCTACTACTGCAAAATGGAGTAAAAACGCCGAAGCAGCATTAGAAAATCAACAAATTCCTGTTATTCGTGCTGATATTTTTTCTTTACAAAATAGTCCCATTGATTGGGATAAATTCAGTTTAAAAAATCCTGATCATTTAGAACTTAAACCTAAAAAACAAATTCGTCCCCACCAACAAACCGCTTTAGAAAAAGTCCTCACTGGGTTTAAAACGGGAGATAGAGGTAAATTAATTATGGCTTGCGGTACGGGTAAAACCTTTACTGCTTTGAAAATTGCGGAAAATTTCCCTAAAGAAAATAATTTAATTCTCTTTTTAGTTCCTTCTATTTCTTTACTTTCCCAAACTTTGCGAGAATGGACAGCAGAAACTGATATTAATTTTCATAGTATTGCAGTTTGTTCTGATGTGAATGTGGGTAAAAATAAGAAAAAATCTAAAAATGATGATGTTGCAGATATTACTGTTAATGATTTAGCTTTTCCTCCCACTACTAACGCCCAAGATATTATAAAATCCTATCAAAAAATCCGTGAAAATAATACCGCAAATGTTAATAATACCCCAAATGTTAATAACACCCCAAATGTAGAGACGTTCCATGGAACGTCTCTACAAAAAAATGCAACGTCTCTACAAAATCAAAATCAACATAATCAATCAGAATTAACCGTTATTTTCTCAACTTATCAATCAATTCAAGCAATTTCCGATGCACAGAAAAAAGGTTTACCAGAATTTGATTTAATTATCTGTGATGAAGCCCATAGAACCACAGGTGTAACTATTGCTGGTGAAGATGAATCTTATTTTGTTAGGGTACATAATCAGGATTTTATCAAAGCTAAAAAACGGCTTTACATGACAGCAACTCCCAAAATTTACAGCGATGATACCAAAGTTCAAGCTAAAGAAAATCAGGCTTTTTTATGTTCAAT
>JBJTUF010000316.1:0-5670 GCA_046080565.1 Cuspidothrix sp.
GGTACATCAAATGTTCCAAAAAACTATAGAAGAATTAATGCAATTTAGCCGCTATCGGTTGAAGGATTACATCAAAGGGCAAAGAGCTATGAAGCTTGCTCTCTCTAGCTTCTAGCTATCTTGTCCTCCTGTCAGCATCAACACAACAATAGCTATTTTTTTGGCGATATATTCCGCCTTTATTGTCTTGTAAATAGGTATCGTTGATAGATACATCTATATTATTGATTTGAGTTGTCATACAGTTAACTTCATCAACTGCAATTTGGGTGAGTTGGGGATTATCTGCCTGTTTGAAAAGTAACATTCTCCAAGGGAGTGCAACGGATTCAGAGACGATATCTCCACTCCAGTCAGGGTTAAATCGGTAAATTAAAACGCGATCGCACTTAATAGTTTGCCGTAGTTCAGCGGTGGTGACATTGAAAATAGATTCTAAATTTAGGGTTTGATGCATCCGCACAATCAGGCCGTTAATTGCTTTTTCCCGCTCGGCCATTGCCCTCATAGTCATTTCTACTGCTATCCTGTCTCTAATTTCCGTCTCTAGGGAAGTATTAGCTTTAATAAGTTCATTTGTACGTTATTTAACTCGTAATTCTAGTACTTCATAAGCTTGCCGTTTTTCTTTCTCTGCCCATTTGCGTTGTATTTCAGCCGCAGCACGAGCCGCAAAGACTTTCAATAGTGTTTTGGTTCTTTCATCCGTATAAAATGGTTTAACATCAAGAATACAAAGGTTGCCAATTAAATTTTGTTCCATGTCTAGTAATGACACACCCACATAGCTATCTACATTTAGTTGTTTTAATATCTCTGCATCCGGAAAAGATTGTTGTAAATCAGATGAATAACTACACAATTGTTTCTGAGTAACTACTATTTGGCAAGGAGTACCCTCTAATTCATATTCAATGTTGTCTACTAAATGATTTTCGGACCAAAGGGCGAGAGTATGTAATTTTTCTAGGGAATGATCAACAGCCTCCGATACAATAGCATAAGTAACATCTAGAGCCTGGCCTAAATTTTTAACTAAAGCGGGAAAAAAATCATCGCCAGTTACAGAAGCAGTACCAGATACAATTGTTTGTAGAGTTTCCTCAGCTTTTTGACGTTCTGCTATTTGTTTTTGTAATTCCTGATTGATGATTTCTAGCTGTTCAGGAGTTTGCAAGGACAAAAATTGTGGCAGTAGTTCCACCAGTTGTAAAGCCGTGTAGCAAGATACTAGAGCAGTTATAGCTCGTTCAATCCCAGATACCCAGTAGTATGGATACCACAATATCCAAATATCAAGAAGATGTCCTGTACCACAAAGGATAATAAATGCACCAAATAAGACAAAGACGTTAGAAAAAGGAATATCATTGCGTTTGTTAACAAAATAGATCAGCATTGCCGGGATTGAAAAGTAAGCGATCGCAATTAGGGCGTTACTAAGTATGTGTAAAGCTACTAATTGTGTTTGCCATAGATAACAATGTCCATGGGGAATATAAGAATTAGAGAAAAAAATATCTTGAAACAATTCAAACATTGCTACCATAATTCAACCTTACTGATCTATCGAAAATAGGACATGAACTTTGAGCAAATTACGGATACCCTATATATGTAGCAGTTTAACACTCCTAAACCACCACTTACAAAATTACAGGTATTTTCAGGTAAATAAACCACTAAGACTTACGCAAAACAGAACGGTTAATTCATGAATTAGCCGCAGATATCAGGTTTTCAGGTACATCTTGCGTAAATCCTGTTTCAGTTTGTATCGCTACTGCATACCGCCATAACACTGTGCAAATTAAAGAACGTTATCGTATCATTAAGGCGATCGCCATAGGGCAACTTTATCAAACTTTCCTCGCTGTAGATGAAAGTCAATTTCCTCCCCTTCCTTGTGTGATCCAAAAATTCCCATCTTCCACCCAAAAACCTCACAGTTTTCAACATCAAGTACAGCAATTAGTAGAATTAGGCAAACATCCCCAAATTCCCAGCTTAATTACACATTTTATTGAAAATGACCATTATTATTTAATCCAAGAATTTATTCCCGGTGACAATTTAGCCACTTTACTAAAAAACCAAGGTGTTTTTCATGAACATCAAATCTGGCAAATTTTAAAAAGTGTATTACCAACTCTCAAATTTATTCATGATCATCAAATTATTCACCGCAATATCAAACCAGAAAATATTATTTGGCGATCTAATAATCAAGATTTACTAAATAATCTAGTTTTAGTTGATTTTGCCATTATCAAAATTGTTAGCAATACCCAATCACAAGATGATATAGTCGGTAGTCCAGAATATATTTCCCCAGAACAAACCCAAGGTAACACAGTTTTTGCCAGTGATCTTTATAGCTTAGGTCTAACTTGTATTTATCTACTTACTCAAATATCACCATTTCAACTATTTGATATTAGTAATAATAGCTGGGTATGGCGAGATTATCTCATCACACCCATTAGCGAATATCTAGCCCAAACCCTTGATAAATTAATCCAACATCACTTACAAGAACGTTGGCAATCAGCAGATCAACTCATCTATAATTTAGGAATTAAAGATAAGGCATTAAACTCCCCAATTCAAAATCCTGATTGGACACTTTCTCATACTTTTAAAAATCCCATTAATAGTTATATCAATGCTATAGCATTAAGTCATAATAATCAAATTTTAGCCAGTGGTGAAGATGATAAAACTGTTAAATTATGGAATCTAAATAATCAACAATTAATAGGTAACTTTACCCCACATACTCAAGCCCTAACTTCAGTTATTTTTAATCATAATGATACAATTTTAGCCACAGCCAGTGACGATAAAACTATTATTTTATGGGATGTGCAGACATTAAACAAAATACATACTTTAACTGGACATTTACACGCCATTAAGTCCCTAGCATTTCATCCCCATAAACAAATTTTAGCTAGTGCTAGTTGGGATAAAACCATTAAAATCTGGGATATCAATACAGGTTTAGAACTCAATACTTTAACTGGTCATCAATTACAAATAAATGCTGTTGCCTTTAGTCCCAATGGACAACTTTTAGCCAGTGCTAGTTATGACCGCACAGTTAGGATATGGCAATTCAAAGCAGGGAAATATCACTTATTTACAACCCTTACAGGTCATACTTGGGCAGTTTTGACCATTGCTTTTAGCCCCACAAATCAAAATTTGTTAGCCACTGGTAGCGGTGATAATACCATCAAATTGTGGGATGTTAACACTGGTGAATTAATTAGCACACTTTCAGGTCATTCCTGGTCAGTAGTAACTTTAGCCTTTACTACCGATGGAGAAACCCTAATTAGTGGCAGTTGGGATAAAACCATCAAAATTTGGCAAATCAAAACAAAAAAAGAAATTGCTAGTCTTATAGGTCATACAGACTCAGTATCTAGCGTTGCTATCAGTCATGATGGGTCATTGATTGCCAGTGGTAGCAAAGACAAAACCATCAAATTATGGCGTAAATGACTGGGGACTGGTGATTGGTGATAATTTTACTCAATTACCCATTACCAATCACCAATTACCCATTACCAACTTAAAATAATCAGGCGCTACCAGTGAAGGCAACTTCTGGAAATTTCAACTGCGCTTCTGCCATAGGACGGTTTCTGCCTTCCTCTTGCCAGTAGTTAATCACTTCTGTGGCTTTGTTTAGCAACTCCACACGATCAACATCTGTAATCCAGTGTTTGGATTCTAACTCTTTTTTTAACTCTTCCCACGCATCATTTCTGGGCCAGAAAAAGTATTTGGTTAAGGGACTAGAACCTTTACCAACAACCTGATCAACTGCGAGGGCGACGTTTTCGTCTAACCAGAGAATTTTCAAAATGAACTTGGTCAATTACACCTCCGGGGAATATCCGGGTTTTACTTACTCAGTTTGCGACCCCTCATTTTAACTCAATCTTGGACTAATTGACCAATGACTATAACTAATCATGACTAATAATCAATACCTTCGCCATTTTCCTGTAGGTTAAGTTGAGCGGAACAAAACCCAACAAATTTTACATATATACACATATAATCTCTAGACTTACGCAAAACCTACTTCAAATACTGTCATTGTGAAGTAAGGAAGCAATCTCAAACCCCTACATTTCCTTAAAATGCCTAACTCCTAAATCCATTTGAATTGTGAAAGGTGTTCTTTTAGTAAACATTAATACATCAATTTTTTTTGATTAATTTTTATGTCTGATGGTAGAGTTAGGTATTGACATATCAGTTTTTTTTGAAATGATAGATACGTAGAGAAAGTAGTCTGATCACTAATTATACAGGTAAAATCAGTGAAAAAAACAGCAAAAAATTTAGTTCTCACCCTGGGAATATTAGTTCTAACAAGCAGTTGCACAACTGCATCTAATTCTACTGACAATATTCAGCAGTCACCAGAAGTCAAAAAAGTTGCTGCTTCTAGCACTACCACATTGATAAAAGTAGATGGTTCTAGTACCGTATATCCCATTACCCAGGCTGTAGTCAAAGCATATCAAGCCAACCCCGAAAACAAGAGTCAAGTACAAGTAAATATTTCGGGTACTAGCGGTGGGTTTGAAAAATTCTGTGCTGGAGAAACAGACATCAGTAATGCTTCTCGGCCAATTAACCAGTCAGAAATGGCAGCCTGTAAAAAGAATGGCATCAGCTATATGGAACTACCCATTGCTTTTGATGCTTTAACGATCGCTGTTAACCCCCAAAACAATTGGGCAAAAGACATCACAGTAGCCGAACTAAAAAAAATCTGGGAACCTGCGGCTGAAGGAAAAATTACAAAATGGAATCAAGTTCGTAGTTCTTGGCCAGACCGTCCCATTAAATTATACGGTGCTGGAGATAAGTCTGGGACATTTGACTATTTTACAGAAGCAATTGTCGGTAAAGCTAAAGCCAGTCGTAAAGATTACACAGCCAGCGAAGATGACGAGGTTTTAGTTGCAGGTATTAATAAAGATCCTGATGCTTTGGGTTACTTTGGTTATGCTTACTACCAAGAAAACAAAGATAAGTTAAAAATCTTAGCAGTTAATAGTGGTAAAGGCGCTGTTTTACCATCACCAGAAACTGTAGAAAAAGCCAAATATCAACCACTTGCTCGACCTCTATTTATATACGTCAATCTTTGGTCTAGTAAAAATAAAACTGTAGTTTACAAGTTTGCAGACTTCTACATTAAAAACGCTGGAAAAACAGCCAGTTCTGTCGGCTATGTACCTTTATCAGAGGAAGCCGACAAACTCAATTATGTTCATTTATACAAAGGCAAAGTCGGAACAGTATTTGGAGGTAAATCAGAATTTAAACTTACACTTGGGGAATTGTTACGTAAACAAAAGGAATTTTAATCGGATGAAGTTATTTTTCAAAGAACTTTATCAATTTAGAAGAGAATTTTTTGTAGAAGCAATTGGCACTTTTATCTTAGTATTTGCCGGAACAGGTGCTGTAATGGTAAATAATATTAGTAAAGGTGCTATTACCTGAGGGGATGACGAAATAACCTAAACAGCTTATCAGGTGAAAATTGTACCGATTTATGGTAAAAAAAGATAGCCCCACTATTCTCAATAAGGACTATCTATTGATAATGTTACCTGAATTCTACAAAATACACCT
>JBJTUF010000317.1:0-10699 GCA_046080565.1 Cuspidothrix sp.
TAGGTGTATTTTGTAGAATTCAGGTAACATTATCAATAGATAGTCCTTATTGAGAATAGTGGGGCTATCTTTTTTTACCATAAATCGGTACAATTTTCACCTGATAAGCTGTTTAGGTTATTTCGTCATCCCCTCAGGAACTTTGGTCAGCAAAATTACAATTAGGGCGTTATATTCTCAATTTGGAAATTCAGCATTAAAAAGGGAACAGGTAATAGGTGACAGATAGCAGGTAAAAAGCAAGAATCAGCAATTACCCATTACCCATTACCTAATAATTAGGTTCGTTTCCTGGTTTCCATTTTATATTGCAACCAATACTTGGCTTTTGTTCACTGGTTACAGGTTGATTATTTAAAACGGCGGTAATAGCTGCCCTTATATCTTTGCCTGTCACGGGTTGTTCATTGCTAGGACGACTATCATCTAATTGGCCACGATAAACGAGTTTTCTGTCACTATTGAATAAAAAGAAATCAGGTGTACAAGCAGCAGTATAGGCTTTTGCAATGTCTTGGGTTTCATCGTAACAAAAAGGAAAATCAAAACCCATTTCTACACACATTTCTTTTAAGGATTGTGGGGCATCATTGGGGTAATTTTTAGCGTCATTGGCACTAATGGCAATAATTCCTAAATTGCTATTGCTATAATCTCGGTCTAACTTTGTTAATTCCTGTTGAATATGTTTGACAAATGGACAATGACGACAAATAAACATGACAAGTAATGCTTTTTTATCAGCAAAATTATCTAGAGAAATCATTTTTCCAGTTACTACTTCTGGCAGATGAAAATTCGGAGCTTTAGTGCCTAAAGGCAACATAGTAGAAGCTGTTAAAACCATAATTTGTTTGATGCTTTGATGAGGATTTTTGCTAATAAAATAATAATATATCTTGAGTTCAGATCCCCAACTTTTGTGAGCAATTTATAATTTATGAACACAATTAATAAAAGAAGTCAGGGATATTATAATTTGAGTTCAGATCCCTGACTTCTGTGAGCAATGTATAATTTATGAACACAATTAATAAAAGAAGTCGCGGATATTATTAGATTTATGATCGAAATATCGGCAGAAGAAACATATATATAGTATAATCATCCATCGCTGATTAAAAATATTTTGATAATGATAACCTGGTGTTCCTTGTTAATGAAACAGTGGGGTAGGATGGCAAAGTACCTCTCCTTATTCTGTTTATGTCTATTATTGGTTGTTAGTTGTACTCCTAGACAACAAGCAAATACACCTTCTCCGAGTTCGGTAAATACTCCTGGGGGTGATGGTCGAATTACTATCGGTACAACGGAAAAACCCAGAACTCTTGATCCTGCTGATGCGTATGAGTTGGGATCTTTGAGTTTAGTGTTTAATATGAGCGATCGCCTGTACACTTACGAACCTGGTAGTACAGAAATTAAACCACAGTTAGCCACAGAATTACCAAAAGTCAGTACAGATGGTTTAACCTACACTATTCCCATTCGCAAAGGCGTAGTCTTTCATGATGATACTCCCTTCAATGCCAAAGCAATGGAGTTTAGTATTCAACGCTTTATTGAAAACAAAGGTAAACCATCTTTCTTACTTTCTGATACCATAGCTTCAGTCAAAGCAACGGGAGAATATGAATTAACAATTAAATTGAAAAAACCCTTTGCAGCTTTTCCTTCCTTATTAGCATTTTCGGGAGTTTGTGCAGTTTCACCCAAAGCGTATCAAATTGGGTCTGGTAAATTTGTTCCTAATACTTTTGTTGGCACAGGCCCCTACAAATTAGCCAACTATGGAACAGATTCTTTAAGATTTGATATATTTGATAAATATTGGGGAGAAAAACCCACAAATAAAGGCGTAAATGTGCAAATTCAAACCAGTCCAGTGAATTTGTTTAATGCTTTTAAAACTGGGGCGATAGATGTAGCTTATCTATCTTTACAACCGGATCAAATTCAAAGTTTAGAAGCAGGTGCTAAAAAAGGAGATTGGCAAGCTATTTCTGCCCAAGGTAGTGTAATTAGTTTGATGGCCTTAAATCGCAATCAAAAACCTTTAGACAAAGTTGAAGTTAGACAAGCGATCGCATCATTAATTGATCGGCAATTATTAAATGATCGGGTATTATTATCACAGGCTGATCCTCTTTACAGCATAATTCCCACAACTTTCAATGTTTCCTTACCATTATTTAAAGAAAAATATGGTGATGGCAAATTTGAAGAAGCCAAAAAATCCTTAGCTGCTGCTGGTTTCTCTAAAGAAAATCCTGCTAAAGTGCAAATTTGGTATCCTGCCAGTTCCATGACTCGTAGTTTAGTCGCCCAAACCCTAAAATCTCTAGCCGATACTAAAATGGATGGACTTCTACAAATAGAAGTTAAAACCGTAGAAGGTGCAACTTTCTTTAAAGAAGTTCCTAAAGGTTTATATCCTACCACTTTAACTAATTGGTATCCAGACTTTTTAGATCCAGATAACTATGTTCAGCCATTTTTAGCCTGTGAAAAAGGTTCAGAGGCTAAAGGTTGCGAAACTGGTGGTAGTCAAACCCAAGGATCATTTTACTATAGTGAAACTATGAATAAACTCATAGATAAACAACGTAAAGAACAAAATCCTGAAGCTCGGAAAAAAATATTTGCCGACATTCAAAACGAAGTTTTAGCAGATGTTCCCTACATACCCTTATGGCAAAACAAAGATTTTGTCTTTGCTCAAAAAGGCGTAACAAATATTAGCCTTGATCCTACCCAAAACCTGATTTATAAAACAATTAAAAAGTAGGTAATCTCTCGTTCCCAGACTCCGGCCGGGAATGAAATCTAGAGGCTCTGCCTCTTGTTAATTATAATCACGCAGAGCCTCAAAACTGCATTCCTTGTCAGAGACAAGGAACGAGGAAATAGGGGACGGTTAATTACCTCCTGAACTCCTGAACTGCTGAACTCCTGAACTCCTGAACTGCTATAAAATATGTCCCGTTCTAAAGCTTTACAGTATTACATTGTTTCTCGGTTGCTATTTGCACCACTGCAACTATTAACTATTATTACCATTGTTTTTCTTTTACTTAGAGCCACACCAGGAGATCCTGCCGATGCAATTTTGGGAGGACGTGCGCCAGAAAGTGCTAAAGAAGAATTAAGAAAACAGCTTGGTTTAGACTTACCAATTTGGTTACAATATCTCAATTATTTAGGTAATTTACTTCGTTTTGATCTAGGTACTTCTTTAACAAGTCGCGGTCAAAATGTCGGCGAAATCATTAGTCAATATTTTCCAGCTACAGTAGAATTAGCCTTTGCTAGTATGGCTGTAGCCTTAATTGTTGGTGTTTTAGTGGGTACTATTTCCGCTTCTCGTCCCGGAACTGCTTTTGATATTAGCGGGCGTTTATTTGGGATTATTACCTATGCATTACCCATGTTTTGGGCAGGAATGTTATTACAATTAGTTTTCTCAGTCCAATTAGGTTGGTTTCCTAATTCTAATCGTTTTCCCCCTAATCTTCCCGCACCCACAACTATCACTGGTTTATATACAATTGATAGTTTATTAAGTGGTAATTTGAGTCAGTTTTTCACAGCTTTACATCATTTAACTTTACCGAGTTTTACTTTAGGAATTTTACTCAGTGGCATTTTTGAACGCATTGTCAGAGTTAATTTAAAACAAACCTTAAAATCTGACTATGTAGAAGCGGCTAGAGCGCGAGGAATACCGGAAAATAAAATTTTAGTCTCCCACGCTTTAAAGAATGCCTTAATTCCTGTAATTACGGTTCTAGGATTAACATTTGCTTCCCTATTGGGTGGGGCAATTTTAACAGAAGTAACCTTTTCCTGGCCTGGTTTAGCCAATCGTTTATATCAAGCCATTTCTGATCGGGATTATCCCACAGTGCAGGGCGTTTTAGTCTTTTTTGGGGCGATCGTTGTCACTGCAAGTATTTTGATTGATATTCTCAACGCCTATGTAGATCCGAGAATTAGGTATTAGATATCTCAGTGATATACAACTCATTTGACCAGGAATTTTAGATTTTAGATTTTAGATTTTAGATGAAAAAATTTGGTGCAAGCCCAGTCCTTCAGGACGGAAAAATCTCAATCCCAAATCCAAAATTTTCGAGCTTCCACAGTTTAGGGTAGAGTCAATCCAAAATCCAAAATCGTCAATCCAAAATCGAGTGACCTGTCAACTTAGGACAAGCTCTAACGGAAATATTTAAAGTTTTTTGGGCCAGTGTAACCTGTGATTTTTGCTAATTCATCGAGGTTTTGCACACCGCTATAACTTTTACCATTAATAATCCAAGTGGGGAAACCTTGAATATTAGCTGCCTTACATAATTCTGGTTTACCTTTGGGACTATCAGCAGCGCACTCTACCTTAGAATTCTCACTAATGATTTTATAGGCTTCTTTACCAAAGAGTAGCTTCTGTTCATGGCAGTGGGGACACCAATAAGCTACATATTCCTTAGCACTAGCTTTGACAAGATGTTGAGCTAGGGCTATTTCTGCTTCTCCCGAAGTAGTAGTTATTTCCCATCCAAACTCAGGGTTAGGCTGTTCTTGGGGGTTAAAGGAGCTAATCTGTTGTGGTTTGCCCTCAGAACCGATTGTACCATCGGGGTTAATGCCAGAATAAACCCCTAGTGTACCAATCAGCGTTACCATAACAACAATCAGGGCGATGAACAATATTTGCCCGATATCTTCCCAGTCACGTCCTAGAAGGGTGAGGGTTAACATACTCAAAGCAAACAAAGCCGAAGCGATACAGTACCAACATAGAGCTTTGAGTTGAAATGCCAGGATATACATTAAATATCCACTAAAAACTGTCATGGCGATCGCCCCAACTAACAGCAACCACCAACTCAAGTTTTCTATTTCCTTCCGGTTCTTATCCCCTTCTATGGAGTTTATGGCTAAGGGAGCTAAAGCTAAGATAAACATACCCAAATATGCCAACAAACCGAACAAAGCTAAGGGTTGGCCAAAAACCGTACCCCAAGGACTAGAAAGTACATCAGCACAACTTTTAACATTTTCTGGTGTGGTGCAAAGTGGGCTGCCTCCTGTAAGCTTTTCAAAAGTGAGATAACCTGTATTCAGGATACCTAATCCAGCGATCGCTCCAATCGCCGGACGTGACCATTTATGAATACCAGGAGTAGAACGACGACGAATCATAATATTGTTAGGTAATTGGTAGTTGGTAATTGGTAATTGGTAACTTGCCCTGAGCGAAGTTGAAGTAAGTCGAAGGGTTGGTAATGGGTAATTAGTTCAGAAATCTGCCAATCATCTAAATCAAGAAAATCAAAAGAATCAGAGTTTAGACAATACAGGTCTGCGGGCAGCTTCCACAAATTGACTGACGCGAATGGGGTCTATAGGTTGCTGAATTTCACCATGACGTTTGAGAGAACTAGAAACAATTACACCATCTGCTGCTTGTAGTAAAGTTCCAACATTTTCCCAATTTGCACCACTACCAATAAATACAGGAGTTCCATTTGCCGCCGCACTAGCTAATTCTAAATCTTCCTGGTCTGGAGGACTACCAGTAGCCCAGCCAGATAAAATTACCGCATCAGCCAAACCTCTTTCAATAGTGTCCTTAACAGCAACCGTCAGATTAGGAGAACTCAACGGCCGGGCGTGTTTAACTAAGACATCAGCAAAAATTTTCACATCAGATCCTAATTCCCGACGATAGCGTAATAATTCATGAGCTTCTCCTTCAATTAATCCTTGATCCGTTGCCATCACACCTGTGAGAACATTAATTCTCACAAATTGCGCCTTTACACAACTAGCAATAGCGATCGCACCTCTGCCATCATTCCGTAAGACATTTAATCCCACAGGTACAGTTACTAAATTTTGTATTCGTTCTACAACTACAGTCATGGCACTCACAACTGCTGGATCAACTTGATTTTTGGTAAATGGGGCATCGAAAAAATTTTCCACAATAATCCCATCTATCCCTCCACTGGCAAGGGCTGTGGCTTCTTGTTCGGCACGGTCAATCACTGCTTTCAGGCTACCCCCCCAACGGGCTGAAGTAGGAAGCGGTAGCAGATGTACTACGCCAATAATTGGAGTTCGGGTTTTAAATAACTGATGTAAGTCCACGTTTTTAATTTACTTGGCACAATTGAGAGTGCTTACTTATATCCACCTCTCGACAGAGGGGAGATTGATCAAGCATTAGCTCAAATCCCAGAGAAAATCTACATTCTCTAGGATTGAGAGCCTTCCGCCTTTTTATACTAATAAAATAAGTTGCTTTAGGGAACAGAAAATAGTTGATTGTTAACTGTTGACTGTTGACTGTTGTACAGGCGAACGGCCATTCGCCCCTACTGCCTCCCCTGCCTCCCCTGCCTCCCCTGCCTCCCCTGCCTCCCCTGCCTCCCCTGCACCCCTGCCTCCCCAGCCCCCCTGCTTTCTTCTCTTCAACTGCCTCTTTCGCAAGATAGAAATTAGGTGTAAACCTTTCATAAGATATGTTAAGATAGAAATTGATTACAAGAGGAGTTTGCCACTCAGAAGATTTCAGGCACTTTCCCGCTATTTAATTTATAAATTTCGGGTCGTCATTACTGCTGAGTAGACGTGGTCGCCATTGCGATTTCCCATCGAGGTAGCGGCTTCTCACAACAGACCTCTTGGTCGGCTTCCTGATGGGTAAATTAACAACGCCCACGCTGCGGTAATATAAAATACCTATAAGCGAATTGTTAAAAAATATTACGAGTGTCCAACTTACCCAAAGACACTCGAGATTGCCCTAGGAAACAAATTAGTAAAAGTATCATAGCACAGCCTCTATTTAGAAGATAGATGATGATTGTATGTTCCTGTTTACTGATAAAGTTGCTAGTTATATAGTTTAATGCTGGTAATTAGTAACGGGTAATTGGGTTGGGAATTACAGCATGAGTCACCGAGTCAGGAGTAAAAACCTTTTGATCCTTGGTTTTTGTGGACAGTTTTGTACTCGATCTAGCTACAATATTCTGTTTTTGTTTATTCCCCATCCAACAATTGAATGTTAATTAACAAGAAAAAAACGGAAGATTTATTCAAAATATGGGTGAAAAGCCAACAATTGCCATTTCTCACCTAGGCTGCGAGAAAAATCGAATAGATACAGAACATATGCTAGGGCTGCTAGTAGATGCTGGCTATGGTGTAGACAGCAATGAAGAATTAGCAGATTACGTAATTGTTAACACCTGTAGTTTTATCGAAGCAGCCAGAGAGGAATCAGTTAGAACCTTGGTAGAACTGGCAGAAGCAAATAAGAAAATCGTCATAACTGGCTGTATGGCACAGCACTTTCAAGAACAATTATTGGAAGAATTGCCAGAAGCCGTAGCCGTAGTCGGAACAGGAGATTATCAAAAAATTGTTAATGTCATCGAGCGAGCCGAACGGGGAGAGAGAGTTAAAGAAATTACTGCCGAACCCACTTATATTGCCGATGAAACCACACCCCGTTATCGAACCACCACCGAAGGAGTAGCTTACCTGCGAGTGGCCGAAGGCTGTGATTATCGCTGTGCATTTTGCATTATTCCCTATTTGCGAGGAAACCAGCGATCGCGTACCATTGAATCAATAGTTGCCGAAGCCGAACAACTGGCAAGCCAAGGTGTCAAAGAAATAATTCTCATTTCCCAAATCACCACCAATTACGGCTTAGATATTTATGGAAAACCAAAGTTAGCCGAATTACTGCGAGCTTTAGGTAAAGTAGATATACCTTGGATTAGGATGCACTACGCCTATCCCACCGGACTGACACCGGATGTGATTGCCGCCATCCAAGAAACCCCCAACTGTTTGCCATATTTAGATTTGCCCTTACAGCATTCCCATCCAGATATTCTCCGCGCCATGAACCGTCCCTGGCAAGGACGGGTGAATGATGGGATTATGGAACGGATCAAAGCTGCACTACCGTCAGCAGTGCTACGAACAACGTTTATAGTTGGTTTTCCTGGAGAGACACAGGAGCATTTTCAGCATTTATTAGAGTTTACCGAACGACATAAATTTGATCATGTTGGTGTCTTTACCTTTTCAGCCGAAGAGGGGACTCCTGCCTACGATCTCCCCGATCAAGTTCCAGCAGAAGTGATGACGGCACGCCGTGATCAACTAATGGAATTACAACAACCAATTTCTTTCCAGAAAAATCAACAGGAAGTTGGCAAAATAGTTGATGTCCTGATTGAACAAGAAAATCCCGATTCAATTTTTTCAGGGGGCGAATTAATCGGCCGTTCTGGCAGATTTTCTCCTGAAGTAGATGGTCAAGTCTATGTTAAAGGACAGGCTAGGCTAGGAACCATCGTCAAAGTAGCGATTCAAAGTGCCGATGCCTATGACCTCTATGGTCAAGTTGTCAATAGTGATAGATTATCTTCCCCTCTCCTATCTACTGTTGTATAAGACTTAATTTACAAATAAGTATCGGGTTACAAGTCCAAAATTCACAATAAAATCTAGGAGCGTTAATGAGTTTATCATTTCAAGAATTAGGCATTTCCCAAGAACGTGCTGAACTGTTAGAAAGTATGGGTTTTTCTGCCCCTACAAATATTCAAACCCAAGCAATTCCTCAACTATTAAATGGTCGGGATGTAGTCGGTCAATCCCAAACAGGAACAGGTAAAACCGCAGCTTTTTCTCTACCCATGTTAGAACGGTTAGATCCTAACCAAAAAGCTGTGCAAGCCGTTGTTTTAACCCCAACCCGTGAGTTAGCAATTCAAGTTCATGCGGCTATTTCCCAATTTATTGGTAATAGTTACTTGAAAGCAGCCGCCATTTATGGAGGTCAATCAATTGATCGCCAAATTATGCAGCTTCGACGGGGAGCGCAAATCGTTGTCGGTACACCTGGCCGGGTAATAGATTTACTAGATCGTGGTAATTTGAAACTGGATCAAGTGAGATGGTTTGTGTTAGATGAAGCTGATGAAATGTTAAGCATGGGCTTCATTGATGATGTAGAAAGAATTCTTTCCCAAGCACCAGAAGAAAGACAAACAGCATTATTTTCTGCAACCATGCCTCCCTCAATTCGGATGTTGGTGAATAAGTTTTTGAACTCACCGGTAACTGTTACCGTTGAACAACCCAAAGCCACACCGAATAAAATTAATCAAGTTGCTTACATCATTCCCCGTCATTGGACAAAAGCAAAAGCTTTACAGCCAATTCTGGAAATGGAAGATCCAGAAACAGCTTTAATCTTTGTTCGCACCCGTCGCACCGCCGCAGAATTAACCAATCAATTGCAATCTGCTGGTCACAGTGTAGACGAATATCATGGTGACTTGTCCCAACAAGCGCGGGAACGTTTATTAACTCGCTTCCGTAACCGTCAAGTGCGCTGGGTAGTAGCAACTGATATTGCAGCCCGGGGTTTAGATGTTGATCAACTTTCTCATGTGATCAACTTTGATTTACCTGATAGCGTAGAAACTTATGTTCACCGCATTGGGCGGACAGGTCGGGCAGGAAAAGAAGGAACTGCAATTTCCTTAGTTCAATCCTTTGAACGCCGCAAACAACAGGCATTTGAACGCCATAACCGTCAAACTTGGCAGATTCTGTCTATTCCTACCAAAGCACAGATTGAAGCCCAACATATTCAGAAGTTGAAAGGACAAGTAGCAGAAGCCTTAGCTGGGGAACGGTTAGCGTCCTTCTTGCCCATTATCAGCGAAATGATTGAACAATATGATGCTCATGCGATCGCTGCTGCTGCATTACAAATCGCCTACGATCAAACCCGTCCCGCTTGGTTATTATCAGGTGTAGACCTACCCGTTGACGAAAGCCCAACTCCCAAACCCAGAATTAACAAACGTGGTGATGGTGGAGACCGTGAACGCAGTTCTGGTGGTGGACGTGGAGGCCGTTCTTGGTCTAAAGAAGGTAAAGGCAACGATGACAGACGCATTAGCGGCAGTCCTAAACCCAAGCTAAAAATTGCCCACCGTGAACCATCTGCTAACCCTAGCAATTAAAAATTAGGTTCACATACAGGTAGAGAATAGACGGGATTTCTCACTAAAACAATATCCCCATCCTGAGTATAAATGTAGGGGTTTAGCAGTGCTAAACCCCTACCTGCTTTCTACATTTTTGGCTCTACTAATTTAGATTTTGAGGTTTACAACCAATTACCTATAAGTACAAAAGCTGACCAAAAATAAGGATGAGAAAATTCTGGTTTCTCTAAAATTGATAGTTGAGCGCGACGCAAAGCTTCGGCTTTTGTAATTTTATTATTAGCTAATTCCTGATAGAACTGATTCATCAGTAAAGCGGTTGCTTTATCATCCACAGACCAAAGACTTGCAACCGTACTCCGCGCTCCTGCTTTAACAGCTATTCCTGCTAAACCTAAAACTGCTTTTTTATCACCAATAGCAGTTTGACAAGCACTTAAAACTAATAATTCAATGGGACGAATTTGTTTTTTATCAGAACCTAGTAAATTCTTTAATTGATCCAGGGCTATTTCATTCTAAATAATTGCTTGAGAGTGGTAAGACCAAAAGAAGCAAATCTTTGTGCTTGAGCCATGTTTTTAAAGTCATGAGAACGGTAAAGATTTAGAGCTAAATTACGAGCTACAGCAAAAATTTGA
>JBJTUF010000318.1:0-6451 GCA_046080565.1 Cuspidothrix sp.
TTGTTTGCGATACATTTTGATGCACCTTGATGCAAGGGTTTTTATCTATTTTACCCCTTTTTCTTGCACTTTGTTCCTTTTTTCTGCCCCCTCAACTCTTGATTTATCTAGGTTTTGTGTTTATTCAGCAAGCCCTACTTAATTTAGGAGCAAGACAAAATAGTCCAAAAATAGATGAAATGATTTTTGTGAGTTTGTATTTATAAATACAATCAGTGGTATATTTTGATCTAATTAAAAAAGATTTCTAATTAGTAGGTAAATTAAGGTAATAATAATATTGAATAGTTGATTATTATTCCTGTCAAATTCCATATTTTTTGCCTAACTCAACAACATTTATTGACAAAATAACTAATTAGCTAATCCTGGGAAGGCTTGATAAATAAGCCTTTGATTTAAAAATATTATTTATGGTTATGAATAAGTAATTTTATTTAATATTTTCGGTTAACCAAAAATAAATAATATTATTTAGCAAGTCATCAAAGTTTGACAAAAAAGTTAACTTTTCTTATTGAAAAAGTTAAATATCAGGTTAGTATTAAGATTGAAGGATTAACTAATATCTAGCGAAAATTGCTGAGGTTTTATTCATGGCGACATTAACAGGATTGACCTTTGGAGGTACTGCTTGGACTCCTAAATTTGCCCAAGAAATTGACAAAGATAAATGTATAGGTTGTGGCAGATGTATAAAAGTTTGTGGTCATAGTGTTCTAGGCCTAATGGCTTTGAACGAAGAAGGTGAATTTGTGGAAGATGAAGATGATGAAGAAATTGAACGTAAAGTAATGGTTGTTGCCCATCCAGAAAACTGTATTGGTTGTGAAGCCTGTTCTCGCATTTGTCCCAAGAATTGTTACAGCCACAGCACATTAGATAAATAACATTCCTGGAAATTTTTCAACGGTGTGCTACAAATCACTGTTCATTTTCTTTACAAGCAAGGTAACTAGAGGGGAATTTCAATATTTACCAAAACTGATGCAAAAGTTCACAGTAAACATAAACGTAAATCGTAAATTGTTATTATCGAAAATCATCATACTTGCTACTATTTTTTCCTGATATTTGATTTATGAAAATCAGCACTCTGAGATCCTCGATTTCTTAAAGAAGTCGAGATTTTTATTGCTATCAATATGAAAAAAATATGGAAATTTACACATTTTTGATTAGTTACAAGTTAGAACGGTAGTATAGCAGGAGTCAGGAGTTAGGAATAAAACTCTACAGATGTTAATGATCCGTTTATATCCTAACTACTTTGACAGTTGCTGCAAAAAGTCCAAGGATAATCTGATTCCCGACAGATTGATTCTGACTGCTGAGTTATAACTCTGAATTCTTCTTCATTACTGTTTACAAAGCAGGTAGCATTCATGCAAAAAGTTCCTGTTTCACTGTGGACACTGTTAGCTGGGATGATAATAGCCCCTATCAGTATCTGGATTGGTCAAAATCATCATTTATTACCGGAAGCAGCATCGCAACAAGCGCCTTTGGTAGATGGTTTTTTCAATATCATGTTGACAATTGCATTTGCTCTTTTTTTAATTGTTGAAGGGACAATTCTGATTTTTTTAGTTATCTATAGACGACGCAAAGGAGATAATACCGATGGTATCCCCATCGAAGGTAACTTAAGTTTAGAAATTTTTTGGACAGCAATTCCTACAGTAATTGTAATTGCTTTAGGTATTTACAGTGTTGATATTTATAACCAAATGGGTGGTTTTGGTGTGGGTAGTCATCCTCATCATCAGTCAGCAATTGCGATGAATGTTAGCCAAACAGCTAATATTGGTATTGGTGAAAATCCCCAAACTAAAAATAAACCTGCCGACTTGGTTGTAGATGTTAAAGGTATCCAATTTGCGTGGTTATTTAATTATCCTGTAAGTGGTATTTCGGCTGGGGAATTGCACGTTCCTGTGGGTGCTGATGTGCAATTAAATTTATCCGCAGATGATGTAATTCATTCTTTTTGGGTTCCTCAATTTCGTCTTAAACAAGATGCGATTCCTGGTGTACCCACACAACTACGATTTACAGCTACAAAACCCGGTACTTATCCAGTAGTTTGTGCAGAATTATGTGGTGGTTATCACGGTTCAATGAGAACACAGGTAATTGTCCATGAACAACAAGATTTTGATGCTTGGATGAGTGAAAACCAACTTGCACAAAAACAAAATATGAATAATGCGGTAGCTGTGAATGTGGAAAATTTATCACCATCAGAATTTCTGCAACCCTATCTGCAAAATTTGCCAGTAACTCCTGCAACTCTTGAGTCATTAGCCAATCAATTTTAGATTTTCGATTTTGGATTTTAGATTGATTCTGAGCTAAAATTTTGGATTTTTTTATCCAAATTTAGAGTGAAATCTAAAGTTCAATCATCCATGATGATTAGCTAATACCTGACAAAAGACAACTTCCAAAAATATGACACAAGTAAATTTTCCAGTTAATCCCCCACCAGAGGAAAGTCAAACACCAACGCTGTTGATTACTGAAAATTCCCATCCGCCAGCGTGGAAATTTCGAGATTATTTCACATTTAATACTGATCACAAAGTTATTGGGATTCAATACTTAGTGACAGCGTTTTTCTTTTATCTAATTGGTGGGTTGATGGCGATCGCTATCCGCACGGAATTAGCCACACCAGATGCCGATTTTCTTGATCCAAATCTGTACAACGCCTTCATGACAAATCATGGTACAATCATGATTTTTTTATGGATTGTTCCCAGTGCCATTGGCGGATTTGGTAATTATCTAGTTCCCTTGATGATGGGTGCTAGAGATATGGCGTTTCCCAAATTAAATGCGATCGCCTTTTGGTTAAACCCACCCGCCGGCTTACTATTATTAGCTAGTTTCATCTTTGGTGGTTCTCAATCTGGTTGGACAGCTTACCCACCATTAAGTTTAATCACCGCTAACAACGCCCAAAGTTTATGGATTTTGGCCATTGTTTTAGTAGGAACATCTTCAATTTTAGGTTCAATTAACTTTGTCATCACGATTTTGATGATGAAAGTTCCCAGCATGAAATGGGATCAAGTTCCTCTATTTTGTTGGGCAATTCTCGCAACTTCTATCCTCGCACTTTTATCTACCCCCGTCTTAGCAGCAGGTTTAGTTTTGCTGTTATTTGATATTAACTTTGGTACATCGTTCTTCAAACCAGATGCAGGTGGTAACGTCGTTATTTACCAACATTTATTCTGGTTTTATTCCCATCCGGCAGTTTATTTAATGATTCTGCCAATTTTCGGAATTATGTCCGAAGTTATTCCCACCCACGCCCGCAAACCAATTTTTGGTTATAAAGCGATCGCCTTTTCCAGTGTCGCTATTTGTGTCGTTGGTTTATTCGTTTGGGTACACCATATGTTCACCAGTGGCACACCCGGATGGATGCGGATGTTCTTCACTATTTCCACATTAATAGTCGCCGTTCCCACAGGAGTAAAAATCTTCGGTTGGGTAGCAACATTATGGGGAGGAAAAATCCGTTTTACCACCGCCATGTTATTCGCCATTGGTTTATTATCAATGTTCGTCATGGGTGGTTTAAGTGGCGTAACCATGGGAACAGCACCCTTTGACGTTCACGTTCACGACACCTATTATGTAGTCGGTCATTTCCATTACGTTTTATTTGGTGGATCAGTTTTTGGTATCTACGCAGGTATCTATCACTGGTTTCCCAAAATGACAGGCAGAATGATGAACGAAACCTGGGGAAGAATTCATTTTGCACTAACTTTCGTTGGTACAAACTTAACATTTTTACCCATGCACGAACTCGGTTTAAAAGGAATGCCCCGCCGAGTTGCCATGTATGATCCCCAATTTATTAGCCTCAATCAGTTATGTACTATTGGCGCATTTATTTTAGGAATTTCTGTAATTCCCTTTGCTTTAAACGCCCTTAATAGCTGGAAAAAAGGTGAACCCGCAGGTGATAATCCCTGGGAAAGTTTAACTTTAGAATGGACAACATCTTCCCCACCCATTATTGAAAATTGGGAAGTTTTACCCGTTGTCACCCATGGACCTTATGACTACGGCCATAACCATAATCAATCATCAACGGTTACGGAAACTGTAAGTTAAATGTAGGTTGGGTTGACGTAAGGAAACCCAACATATTGGAAATTCACGAAACCCAATATTTTGGGGGTTTGTTAGGTTGCGCTGTCGCTTAACCCAACCTACATCTATTCATCATTTAGTAGGAAAATAACATGACTGCAATTACAACGAGTGAACACCACAGCGACGGACATAGCGAACATCCAGATTTACGAGTGTGGGGATTAATCACATTTCTCGCATCTGAATCATTAATGTTTGGTGGATTTTTCGCCACCTATTTGTTTTTTAAAGGAACTACCGCAGTTTGGCCACCAGAAGGAACAGAAGTAGAATTATTTATCCCAGCCATTAACACTATCATCCTCGTTTCTAGCAGTTTTGTCATTCATTTTGGTGATATGGCAATTAAAAGAAATAGCGTAGGTTGGATGCGGTTTTGGTATTTTATTACCGCAATTATGGGTGCTGTATTCCTAGCCGGTCAGATTTATGAATACATGAATTTAGGTTATGGATTAACTACCAATGTTTTTTCTAATTGTTTTTATTTAATGACAGGTTTCCACGGGTTGCACGTCTTTGTGGGATTGTTATTAATATTAGGAGTGTTATGGCGTTCTTTGCGTCGTGGTCATTATTCTGCAACTAAACATACTGGCATAGAAATGGCGGAAATTTACTGGCACTTTGTAGATATTATTTGGATTATTTTGTTCACCTTAGTATACCTTCTCAACATTTTGTAAACAAAGGTAATGGGTCATTACTGGAATTTAAAGAATTCCTACTCAAAAAATATCCCCATTCTCAGTACCAATGTGGGGGTTTAGCACTGCTGAACCCCTACCTGTTTATTACACCACCGAAAAATAGAAATTAGATTGACTTCTACCTCAAAACCTAATACAATTTATTTTGATAAAGAACAACTATCATCAAATAACTAAATACTTTTGTCAGAATCAGGATATCCAGGATTTCAGGATTTACAGAATATTCTGATTCATGCTTATTCAAAAATCTGTGATACTTTTAAATTTAGAATATTAAAATGTGGAGATATAACTAAATCATCACCAGAAAAAATCCCAATTTCATTGTAGATTTCATTAATTAATTCTAAAACTAATATGCTTTTACTTTGAGGATCAATAATCCAATATTCAGGAATACCGCAATCTTGATATTGTAGCCGCTTGGCAATAAAATCTCTATCTCTTTGTAATTCCCCACGACTAACTACCTCAACAACCAATAAAGGTGGTAACATTGATAAACGAATGGTGTTACGGTTTGCTAATTGTTGAATATGCTCTTCTCGAATAATAGTTAAATCAGGATAACGATTTCTTGGTTCTCCTCTTACTTCCAATTCTAAACCATGTCCCCGGACTCTATCAATCCCTATTAACAATGCAAAAATTAAAAAAATACGATTGGCAATTTGCACATTAATTCCTGATTCTGGTGGCATTTCAATTAACTCTCCATTAAATAATTCATAAAGTTTGTCTGTTCCATCATCATAAGATAAATATTCTTCAAAGCTTTGAAATTGATGTTTAACTTGTAGCATCAGATTTACTCCGTATATTGCCGTAGTTAGTTACATTCTAACACTGTTGTTATCTCTGTTTGTCTTAAAAGTTTGAGGTCAGTGGATTATTGTTCTATTACTTACGAAAATGATTCACCATTATTAGTCATTTTGGTAATCATAATCTGACCATTAGATTATCTTGTTACCAAAAATAATCCCTCAGTTCCTAAAAAAGCCATCAGATTATGATATAGTTCAGCTTTAGAATCAGCAAAAGCCGACTTTAATCTAGTTATGTTTCTATTCAATCATGATCATGATTGTTAAATCTTTTGGCAACCTTTGTAGATAATTCTTGTAGTCAATAAGTAACACAAAATGACTAATACACTACCTCCAGATTACATTATTCGGCCACTTCAACAAACAGACTTAGATTTGTTATCACTCTACATCATGCCCACTAGCTATCATCAATTACCGTCTTGGATGTCAGTTAAAGTAGCATTAATTCTTTCTAAAATCTCACAGGGTATTGTACTGGCTGTTTTCCCCAGTGTTTTGCTTTATTTGTCGATTTTATTTGTTAGTTCATTTAATTTATCTATTTCTTGGTTATGGATATGGGTAGCTTGGTTTGTTCTCTTAACAGCCTTAACGGGTGACAAGGTGGCTAAACAGCTTGTTTCATGAGGGATAGAGCCTGAAAGCCACGTTGAAAAAAGAGGCGTTTATGAGGCTTAAGATCGATTAAATTCAGAGCTAAATCAGCCCATAATTCCATGCCATAAA
>JBJTUF010000319.1:0-16757 GCA_046080565.1 Cuspidothrix sp.
TGATTTTATAGATAATTGTCGGGAATTAGTTAGAGAATTATTGAGATTATCTCCTAATAAGCGGAAGTATTATCAACGCGGTGAGAGAGCTATGAGGCTTATTCTGTCTGCATTTTAACTATTTTTGTCATCCCGTCAGAGAGAAGATATATTCAACACTATTAATGACAACCTTGAACAATCATTAATTTTATTGTATGGTCAACGGCGGATTGGCAAATCATCTGTACTTAATCAAATTCCTAACAAGGTTGCTGGAGATAACTTTGTTTTTATTCATTGTAATTTTGAACACTTCGGACATTCATCTACATCAGAAATTTTATACTCAATAGCAGAAAAAATTATAGAAGTTTTAGAAGACGAATTACCAGAAAATGAAAACTATGAATTAATAACGCATTTAAAAGAGAATATACAAACCGAGATTAATATTTTTTCTAAGAGTTTTTTACCAGAAATTTATAAAAAGTTAGGCGATAAAAAACTAGCTTTGCTTTTTGACGAATTTGATGTTGTGAGTGAACTAGAAACAAAAGCTAATTCCATTTCAAATAGTATAAATTTTCTTAATTATATTATGCAACTGCTGGATAAAGATAAGAAAATATGTGTTATTCCGGTAGTAGGAAAACATATTTCAAAATTACCAAAATTACTTTCTTTCTTGAAAGAAGCACCCAATATAGAAATTTCTTTATTGGATAAAAGTAATACTGAAAAATTAATTAATCAACCGGCTGAGGGAGTTTTACAATATAATAAAGAGGCAATAGAAAAAATTCATGGACTAACATCTGGACATCCATTTCTTACGCAAGCTGTTTGTTCTGCTATTTATAATTCAGTACGCTATAATGATTTTCCTGTAAATATCACTGTTCAAGATATTGAAAATGTTGTAGAAAAAGCAATTGAATTAGCTGAATCTGGTTTAGACGGATTTTGGAGTAACTTAATTCCTGAACAGCAAGTTATTCTTGCAGCAGCAGCGGAGGCTGAAAATATAGCAATTTCACAAAATCAAGCTGTCAGCAAAGAACCACTAAAGTTATTAGAAGAATATGGAATTATAACAGAATCTTTAACTGAAGCATACGAACAATTAGTTGAATATGGTTTTTTAGAGAATACGCAAGGTAAAGTTAAAATAGAATTAGTCCGTCGTTGGCTATTAAAATCAGAAAAGCTAAAAGAGGCGAGTAGCAACTTAGAGAAAATTAACGAAACGAAAGTTAACAAACGTATATCAATAGCAAATTATTTGCGTCAAGAGGGTAGTACAAAAGCATTAGTAATTCATGAAGAAGCGTTAGAACTAAATCCCAACAATTTCACAACTGTAGTTTCTTTAGCTGAAGAATATTTAAAGATAGGAGACGTAGATAAAGCCTGTGAACTTTACAACCGAGCTTATTTATTTTATTCTATAAATAATAAACAATCTAATATTTTAGAGCCTTTATTAAGTTTAGCGGAAATATACTCACAAAATAAAAATTTTGACCAAGCTATTGAAGTTTACACAAGAGCTTACGAAATTGATCCAGAAAGTGGCAAGAATGGTCTTTTAAGAACAAGAGAAAATTATATACATAAGCTGATAGTTGATGACAAATGGACTGATGCAGAACAACAGTGTGAGTTGATTTTGCAAATTAATCCTAACAGCAACATTGCTCAACAAAGACTAGAAGAAATTAATAAATTTAAAAAATTTCAGACTAAAACCAATTTGCAATCTACAGGTCAAAATTCTACAGCTATACATAAAACTCCTATAGAAACTGCAAAATGGCTGAAGTGGGGTTTAGTATTAATAGCATCTTTAGGAGCAATTGGAGTTGCAAGTTTAGGTATTTCTCAATTTTCTAAATCTTGTCTAGTAGGAGAAAAGAAAGAATTTGGATTTTGGTGTGTAGCAGATAATAGTAGAATTAGTCGAGGCGATCGCACTTTATTTCCTACCATTACTAATAAATTCCGTGATCAAGGTATTCAATCATTCAAAAAAGGTGATTATCAACAGGCCGCTAATTTATTTCAACAAGCTATACAAGCAAACGCCAATGACCCAGAGGTAGTAATCTATTATAACAATGCTCTAGCTCGTCAACAAGGTTCTCCTTTTACTTTGACAGTAGTTGTACCAATAGGTACAAATATAACTGATGCTCAAGAAATTTTACGAGGTGTAGCGCAAGCACAAAATCAATTTAATAAAAATAAAGGACTTAATGGTAGGTTACTAGAAATGGTCATCGCTAATGATAGTAATAAGGAGCAAGCCAAACAAGTAGCTCAAGAATTAGTAAAAGATACTTCAATACTGGGAATAATTGGACATCATTCTAGTGATGCTACTCAAGTTGCACTACCAGAATATGCAAAAGCAGGATTAGCAGTTATCTCTCCTACTAGCACTAGCACTTTACTCAATAACCCAGTTTTCTTTAGAGCAGTTTATTCTGATGAAAGTGGAGGTCAAAAACTCGCTGAATATGCTTATAAGAATTTGCAATTAAAAAAAGCAGTAATTTTTGCTAATGACAGTCCCTATAGTAACAGTATTAGAGCGATATTCACAAATCATTTGAAAAATCAGGGGGTGAGGTAGTTCGTAAACCGATGATTGATTTAACTACTACTACATTTGACGCTCAAAAAGAAGTTGCTAAAAGTGTATATGGTGATAAAGTACAAGCAGCGTTGTTATTTCCAGATACACAAAGCATTGATAGGGCTATGAAAATTATTCAAGAGATTACCAATAGGAATGAAAAACTTAAAAATAGTCCTCAAAATCCGCCAATACGACAATTAAAAGTGCTAAGTGGAGATACTCTTTATAAGAATGAAACTTTAGTTAGAGGCGGAAAAGATACTGAAGGTTTAATAATTGTCATACCTTGGTTTAGAGAAACATTACAAACTAAACCTTCTGCTGAAAAATCAGATAAAATGTGGGGAGGAGGTATTAGTTGGCGGACTGCAACTAGCTATGATGCAACTCAGGCTTTTATTAAAGCTGTATCTAACAATCCATCACGGACTACCGTATTAGAAAGATTACAAAAAGTAAAACTCGATAGTAGTGAAACATCAGGTTATCCACTCCAGTTTACACCAGAAAGAGAACGTCAAGGCGAGTCTATTCTTGTACAAATTAAGGATGGTAAATTTATCGAGATTAAAAACAAACAAATAAATAAGAGATTTCACTAATGAAATTAATACTTGTCGAGGTATTATAAAAAGATGATTACTTCTTCCAAGCCTCAAAGGAATCCATATATTGTTGGCCGTCCAGTTGACCAACAGTTGTTTTTTGGACGAGAAAGCCTATTTTCATCTCTTCAAGATGATCTTAAACATAATCGAAATATCATCTTGTTACATGGTCAACGAAGAAGTGGTAAATCATCGGTGATTAAAAATATACCTTATCAACTTAGTGATTTACATGAATTCGTTTTTGTTACGTTTAACTTAGAATATTATAGTCAAGAATCACTAAGTAGAATTTTAGCGGAGTTAGCTAAAGAAATAATTAGTGACCTTTCCTTAGATTATGAAAGTATAAACTTACCAGGAATTACGGAGTTAGAATTAGAACCTGAAATTTTCTCTGATCAGTTTTTACCGCAAGTATATCAAGCGTTAAAAAATAAACGTTTGGTATTCCTAATTGATGAATTTGATGCTTTACTAAATAGTAATAATCCTGAATTATTACAACAAGTATATCAATATTATCAATCTTTGATAGTTAATTTTAGAAAAAAATTATTTTTAATTTTATTAATAGAACAAAAATCAGTAAATCATCCAACGATAAGTAAAATATTTAAGGATGTACCTATTAGAGAAATTGGGCTATTAGATAAGAATAATACCAAGAAATTAATTATTGAACCAGCTAAAAATATCCTTGAGTATGAAGAAGATGCAATAGAAGAAATTTTTAATCTATCAGCAGGACATCCTTATTTTATTCAAGCAATATGTTTTACTATTTTTGGGAGAGCGCGAGAAAATGATCATTGGAAAGTTAATAAAGAAGACGTAGAATCTATTATAAATAAAGCAATTGAAATATCTGAAGCTGGGTTAGCATGGTTTTGGGACGGATTTTCTATCCCAGAAAAAATTGTTTTTGCAGCAATAGCAGAAGCTCAAGGAAGTTCAGAAAATTATGTTGCATTAATAAAAAGATTTAGACCTGATACAGAAGATAAACAAATTATACAAATGGAACAATTTCTAAGAACCAATGGGTTTTTAGATGAAATAGAGCAGAAAGTAAAAATAGAATTAGTCCGCCTTTGGATTATACAACGTCATTCACTAAGAGAAGAAATTAGTGAGTTAGATAAGATTGAGCAAAAAAAAATCAAAGTGATATAGAATCACATCAAAAAGAAGTCAGTGATCAAAATCATGTTATAGTTGGAAATTTGGCAGCAGAAAATAATTCATTAAATATAAATCTATTAAATAACAGTCAAAATACTTTTCTAGTAGTTACTTTACCAAATCCCAAGCTGATTATTTTAGCGGCAATAGCTACCTTATCATTAATTATTTCTAGTATTGGATTGGTTAGATATACTAAGCCATGTTCAGTAGGTGAAAAAAAGGAATTTGGAGTTTTGTGTGCAGTAGATAATAGTAGAATTAGTCGAGGCGAAAAAACCTTGTTTCCTACCACTACTAATATATCCCGTGATCAAGGTATTCAGGCTTTCCAAAACGGTGATTATAAGCAAGCAACTGATTTATTTAAAAAAGCTATACAATCAAACAAAAATGACCCAGAGGTGGTAATTTATTATAACAATGCTCTAGCGCGTAAAGCAGGTTCTCCTCTTACCTTAGCAGTAGTCGCCAGAAGTGCTGAAGGAGTATTACGTGGAGTAGCTCAAGCACAAGCTCAATTTAATAGAAACAATGGCTTGACAGGTAGATTACTAGAAATCGTTATTGCCAATGATAACGACGATCCAAAGCAAGCTAAACAAATAGCTCAACAACTCATTAAAGATACTTCAATATTAGGAGTAATAGGACATAATTCTAGTGATGCTACCAAGGCGGCATTACCAGAGTATGAAAAAGCCAAATTAGCAATTATATCTCCTACCAGCACCTCCATTTTTTTACTCCAAAATCCAGTTTTTTTTAGAGTTGTTTATTCCGATGAAGCTGCGGGAAAAGCACTGGCTGAATATGCTTTTAATAAACTGAAAGTGAAAAGAGTAGTTGTTTTTATAAATCCTCAGAGTATTTACAGTAATAGTATCAGAGAAGTATTTACCAATCATTTTGAAAAACTAGGAGGTAAGGTAGTTCGTAACATTGATATAACTGCTAGTTCATTTGATGCAAGAAAAGAAGTAACTGAAAGTGTAGATATTAATAAAGCACAAGCAGTCATACTATTGCCAAATACACAAACTACTGATATTGCTATTAATATTGCTAAAGAGATTACCAATAGAAATGAACAACTCAAGACCCAAAAAGTGGAAATACCAGAATTAAAGATGTTAGGTGGAGATAGTCTTTATAAAAAAACAACTTTACAGAAAGGTAGTAAAAATGTAGAGGGTTTAATAATGGCAGTTCCCTGGTTTAAAGATCAACCAGAAGCTAAACTCTTCGGTAAAATAGCAAAACAACAGTGGGGAGGAGATATTAGTTGGACGACGGCAACTAGCTATGATGCTACTCGGGCTTTTATTAAATCTTTAAGTGAGATTTCTTCAAGAGCTACAGTATTAGACAGCTTGCAAAATGTTAATCTTTCTCCCAAGGAAACATCAGGGTATCCACTCCAGTTTACATCAGAAAGAGAACGTAAAGGTGAATCTATTCTTGTGAAAATTAAAGATGGTAAATTTACTATAATTCCCAATAAGTAAATCAGGTTATCAAAAAATTGTATGTCTAATAATGTAATTACTGTGACTGTAAAGTTGTTTGCTATTTATCAAGAAGTTTATGGCGTGAATGAGTTAGTGTGGGAGTTTCCATCTGGTACACCTGTTCAAGCTGTGTGCGATCGCCTAATTAATGAACATCCTCAACTCCAAAACTGGCGTGACCTTACTAGATTTGGCATCAATTTGCAATTTGTCTCACCGCAAACTATCTTAAACAATGATGATGAAGTGGTATTAATTCCTCCTGTTAGTGGTGGTTAAATGGAGGCAGAAGGCAGTGGTTCGACTTCGCTCACCAACCGGAGGCAGGAGGTTATTTTGGTAAAGGTTGTTTTAATAACATCTTGAAAAGAAATTAAATATGATTAAGTTAATTTTTACAACAATTTTAATAATTTTCCTCACAGCTTGTACGAGTATTGCTTTATTACCTACACCTGAGTTAGTCCAAAAAGCGATCGCACTCCAACTAGAACAAACCCAACAGCAACTTAATCAACAGCTAGATTTAAACTTTCAAAAATTTAATATTCAGCGCATATATATTACTCAACAACAACCTCTCACCATTGAAAACCTGCCATCTTACCACATTCAGGGAAATTATGACTTTAGTATTAAACTACCAAATCGCAATTTAAAACAACTCCAAAAACCCTTTGAAGTTTACCTACAAATTCAGCAAGAAGGAAAAAGTTGGCGGTTATTAATACCAGAGAAAAATAGTCAACATTCTCAAGCAAAATGGCATAGTTACTTAATTCTTTAATCAATGACTTTTTCTTGTCTGGACTTACGCAAAACCTACTTCAAATACTGTCATTGCGACGGAAGGAAGCAATCTCAAACCCCTAGATTTAGTTAAAATGCCTAAGTCCTACTTGTATGGTCATTATCTTATACAAAATATAAAATAATTTTATACCCTGATGTAATCTATGTGTACTAAAATAAATGTACATTAGCTGATATAATCAAAGTCCTGACCTCATCAAAAAATATATCAATTTCAGATTCAACCTGTGATGTATGGTGGTTTCAGGGTAGACTCTTAATATATGGGAAAAAAATACTTCTTTCCTTAACTATTGTAAAATTCACTTAACAAACAGATATCCAGTTTGAGAAAGTGTCATCAGATACAAAGGAGAAATAACAGTGACAGAAAATAATCAAGATAATAGTGGTAATACTGAACAAAGTTCTCAGGGAACTATCGTAGTTGCTGGAGTCCGTCCTATTACCACCGGAACTATACAGGTAGTTGATACCTATAACGTTATGGGAATTCGTCCTATAGGTGCAAACACATTCCAAGTGGTTGATAATATTAACCTCTCTGGTGTTCGTCCCATTGCTTCTAGCACTTTAGTAGTTGCAGAAAACTATTCTATCTTTGGTAATCGTCCCATAGCATCAAATACTTTTGATGATTCTGAAATTTTGATGGGTTTTCTAGATTAGGAACAGACTTAGACTATAGCAGAAGGCAAGAGGCAAAAATAACAATCTTGTCATCACTGAGTTTGAGATTTTAAGACTGTTCTAACCTCATTGTCCACTGCTATAAATACACTAAGGGCGTTTATAGAACGTTTCTAAATACTCCAAAATAAGTTATTTTCAGCAATAAATCCGCTTTGTAAATTATTAAACAACCTAGTTTGATACATGAACTGGGTTTTTTATTATAGCAATTTCTACTCAAGTGAGGTATGAGCATTAATAATTAAACGCAGATGGACGCAGATAAATACAGATAATTTTGTACTTTATTAGAAATTGATTTCCCTTCTGCGTGGAGTTTATAAAATAACCTGCATAATTGACTTCTGTTTGTATACTGGCAATTTCTAAACAGTGAATAAATTTTTACTTGAATATTGACCATTGATTCCATCTACGCATTTCTCATCATTGAATTCAAATTGCTATATATCTTTTGTAATTATCAAGTATTGACCAGCAATGATATTAATTTTTTAAGAAATCGTGCAAATTATCACAGCTAATGATTTATAGATGATTTATAATTGAATTAATTGGACAAAAATGATCAGCATTTTTACGATCATCTATATCTTAATATACAGCAGCTTTAACTATTGTTGAAAATTTACTTTGTTGATGTTTAATTCTTCTTTATGGTAGTAATATGATGATTAATTCTTCCCTTTTATCCAAATCTTTAAACTTTCAAGAAGATTATCCATGTCCAGTATGTCGCATTGGCAAAATTTCACAAATGCCGATGATGGAAGCAATGTCATGTGATTTCTGTCATGAGATTTTTACAATTAATTTAGAATTGCAGCAAATTAAAATGCCTTCCAGAGAACCTCCTTTAGTTTGGAAATGGAATGGGTTTAAATGGAGCGAATCTCAATTATTAGGTGTGGAATTAGGGTGGGGTTATAGTTTAGCCGCCATAGCTTTTATAATTCTTCCTACCATTTTAATCGGCATGACAGCATATTATTTTCCTCCTCATCCCTCTATTCCTCTGTCATGGATTCCATCTATTTGGACAGTGTTAACTTTCATATCGCATTCAGCAATAATTGTCTGGATTTTGATTGAAATTTACCAAATCCCAATTAGAACCTATGTCCGAGCTATGACTCGCTGGCGACATAGCTTCATCCCGTAAATAAGTAATCAAGTATGATAAATACAAATAGCAGTAGCAATCAATAGTTATATTGAACGAAAGACTGCATAACTCATCATTTTCTCAAAGCTTATCTTAATATTACCAATACACCATGACGAGCAGCGAACTGGAGCAATACTACAGAATCTTAGATTTAGAGCCAGGGGCCACCCTCGAAGACATCAATCAGGCTTATAAAGATTTAGTGTTTGTTTGGCATCCAGACCGCTTGCCTAAAGATAACCTGCGTTTGCAAAATAAAGCTCAGGAAAAACTTAAATCATTTAATGAAGCGCGGGAAAAATTACGTTCTTTACGGGATAAACCGCAAACTTCCTCTTATTCTCCACCATATTCACCACCGCCCTCTTATTCATCATCTACCTATAATTCTTCACCGCCACACAGACATCAAAACTCTTCAACAAATACGGACTTAAGTGGTAAAGATTTTAGCCGAGCTAATTTAAGTAATCGAGATTTATCAGGCAGAAATTTGAGCTATGCTAATTTAAGCGGTTCTAATTTGAGTGATACTTTTATGCACAAAGTAATTTTGCGTGGTGCAGATTTATCTGAAGCAAATTTATTTAGAGCTAACTTACTTTTAGCAGATTTAAGAGAAGCTAATTTACGCTCGGCGAACTTGATTGGTGCGGACCTTAGCGGTGCTGACTTGCGGGGTGCTGATTTAACAGGCGCAAGGATTCGTTCTGGCGATCGCCTACTGGTAAAATTAATTGGCGCTAATTTAGCTGGAGCGATCATGCCTGATGGTATAATTCATAGCTAAAATCACCAAACCCAGATTTAACAGATTCTCATTTTACTCAACTCACTCATCTGCAAAAAATTAGTATAAAATTAAATCTAGTTAGTACAAAACCAGGGAAAACTACTTATAATATATCAAACCTAGTAATCTTTCTTGCAAAATAAATTATCAGTGAGTAATATAATAGTTAATAGCCACCAAATAAACTAAATCAATAATATAGCCATATTCTATATTATATGAGACAATCTATTCCCTAGCAGTCTGTCAAAGACATTTTGACGGGTAATGAATAATAGGAAAAAACTTCTATTCTTCCCTCCCCTGCTCCTCTGCTCCCCTGCTTGCCTTCACCCGTCATTTTTGGGTTGACAGACTACTAGCCTCTGACTGTATTACCCTGACCATAGGAAATAGGAACGCTATATTCACAAAATTTAATTATCAATGTGGCTTCCTACTACGGTTATATATATAAATAGGCAGAAATAAAAAGCTAAACTAATACTTATTAGTCAAATATCTTGATATTTTTGTATAGGGAACAGACAAGAGGCAAGAGTGGATAAGTTTTAAGCGATTTTACTTTTCTTTAGACAGTTTGGTTTTATTGTGTTGACCTACTTAGTTTAATTTATTTCTGTTAAAAATTATCATGAACATAGCAATTATTGGTTGTGGTTATGTTGGGTATGGAGTTAGTAAATATTGGCACGTAACAGGCAATTTTAATCTCACAGTAACTACAACAAATCCAGAACGGATACCTGTGTTAGAAACAGTTGCCCAAAGAGTAATTGTTACTACCGCCAATGATGTAGAAAACTTGAAAAATGTTTTAAAAAATCAAGAAGTTGTCTTATTAAGCGTCGGAGCAAAAAATGCTAATTCCTATGAAGAAACTTATGTAGAAAGTGCTAAAACTCTAGTTTCCCTCCTCCCCCAATTTCCCAATATTCATCAAATAATATATACAAGTAGTTATTCAATTTATGGAGATAGAAATGGTGTTTGGGTAGACGAAGAAAGCCCACCAGCGCCAGCTAACCGCAATTCTCAACTTCTGCGAAAAACCGAGGATATCTTACTATCAGCCAATAACGATAACACCCGCGTTTGTATTTTACGTTTAGGAGGTATTTATGGCCCAGGTAGAGAACTAGTAAAAATATTTGGTCGAGTCGCAGGTACAACCCGTCCTGGTAATGGTGAAGATATTACAAATTGGATTCACCTAGATGATATTGTTGGCACAATAGAATTTGCCCGTGAGCATCGTTTAGAAGGTATTTATAATCTGGTAGATGATAGTCATCTCACCAATAAAGAACTAATTGATAATGTGATGACAAAAAATAATTTACCTAATGTTATTTGGGATGCTGATAATAAAAGTACCCGCCCATATAATGCCTGGGTATCCAATCAAAAACTTAAAGATGCAGGATATCAATTAATTCATCCTCGCATCATTTTTTAGTCCCTATTGAAAATTGTCATCATGTCATCGTCTACAATCAGCAATACAACAGTATCTCCAACCCAGTATTATACTTGGCAAAACTACCATTGTGCTTACGAAATTCATCAACCGATCAATTCTGCGCCTACAGGAATTCCCTTAGTATTAATCCATCCTATTGGTGTCGGACTATCTCGACAATTTTGGCGGAGATTTTGCCAGGAATGGTATCATAAAAATCACCAAAATCCTATTTACAATCCTGATTTATTAGGATGTGGTGAAAGTGATATGCCAGTTTTAGCCCATACACCAATTAATTGGGCAAAACAATTACAACACTTCTTACAAACTGTAGTTAAAAAACCAGCCATTATTATCGTTCAAGGTGCTTTATCAACCGTTGCTATTGAATTAGCAAAACTGGAAAAAGACTTAATAGCTGGTATAGTATTTTCTGATCCTACATCTCGTCCAGTCATTACCAAAAATGCCCCCAAATGGCAACAAAACTTACTGTGGAGTATTTTTAAATCTCCCATAGGTAATGCCTTTTTCCGTTATGCCCGCACCCGAAAATTTTTATATTCTTTTTCATCGGAAAGATTGTTTGCTGTGAGTGAAAATGTTGATGATGAATGGCTAAATACTCTCATGGCAGATGCTCAAAATATGAATGGGCGTTATGCTGTATTTGCCTTTTTGGCGAGATTTTGGCAAAGAGATTACAGTAGTGATATTGCCGCCATTACCCATCCCACATTATTAGTGATAGGAGAAAAATCTCTAGGTATTAGTAAAGAAAGTAAAAAAGAACTCCCAGATGAAAGACTAGAATTTTATATCAATTGCTTACCCCAAAGTCAGGCAGTAAAAATGATTGGCAAAAATGTCATGCCTTATGAATATAGTCAGGAATTTGTGGAAGCAATATCACCCTTTATAGCTTCTATTTAAGAATGTTTTTCCCCATCATCTGTAGGTTGGGTAGAACGCAGTGAAACCCAACATGATTAAAATTTTGTAGGGTGGGCATTGCCCACCGATGATGATTATAATTTATGTACCGTAGGAGTCAAGCTAGTTAAATCATCAATATTCCGTTTGATAGTTGTGCAAATTGTATCTAAAGGCAAGTCATTTTCATCATAGCCAAAAGGATTTTCTATTTCTAAACCAATAGCTTCAATACCTAACAAAGTAAAGCTAACTAACCCAGCAATGAAACCAGTCCACCAGCCAAGCTGTGCTACTATTTGAAATGGTAGAAGTAAGCAATATAGTAATAATAATTGTTTGAGGTGAATAGCATAAGCTAAAGGCATGGGTGTTTTTAAAATTCTTTCACAAGAACCTAAATTATCTACTAACATATTCAATAATCCTTGCATAGATGCTAGTTGATAACTATTCAGGCAATTACGATTATATTGGTGTTCTAAATAATCTCCAATCCAGAAAGCTACTTCTAAAGGAGGATTATTCATACTTTTGAGTTTGTTATAGTCAAGATTGGGTATTAGTGTTTCTAGTTCAGTATTGATAGGTTCACTTCGTAAATGTAGTTTTGTCGCTACAGCAAAAGCCACAAGTAAGTTTAAAGCGGCAATTTTATTGTCTTTATCTTCTGGTTCTTTTTCATCAACAGATACCCAAATTTGTCGGGCTAAATTACGGATAGTATTTACCATTGTCCCCCAGCATTTTCGCCCTTCCCAAAAGCGTTCATAGGCTGTATTAGTCCGAAATACTAATAATAAACCTAAAACGATACTGGGAATAACACTACCTAAAATGGGTTGGGAAACTGGAATCTGAAAATGATAAAGTATAGAAATTAATATTCCAAATGCCCCACATAAAAGCACCCGTTTGTAAATTGCAATAATGACTGAACCTTTAATTTGTAAAGCGGTTTGAAACCATTGGGGTTGTTCTTCTGCCATAAAATCCTTTGAATATCTCCAATATCAGATAAAATATACATAACATATACAGACTCGCTACACCTGCTAATATCTAATTTAACGTTTTTATAAATGATCTAAGAGGTGTAATCTACAATGACTTGGGAATTTTGGATTGATAGGGGTGGTACATTTACTGATATTGTTGCCAAACGCCCCGATGGTAAATTACAAATTCACAAACTATTATCCGAAAATCCCGAACGTTATACCGATGCAGCAATTCAGGGAATTCGAGAAATATTGGGCATTGCTGATAATGAAACTATTCCCTCGGAAAAAATTAGCGTTGTCAAAATGGGAACGACAGTAGCTACAAATGCCCTACTAGAAAAAAAAGGTGATAGAACTGTTTTACTGATCACCAAAGGCTTTAGAGATGCTTTAAGAATTGGATATCAGAACCGTCCTGACATTTTTGCTCGTCAGATTATCTTACCAGAAATGTTATATGAGCAAGTAATTGAAGTCGAAGAACGTTATAACGCTAAAGGTGAAGTATTAATAAATTTAAATTTAGATATTTTACGTCCACAACTACAAAGAGCCTATAATCAAGGTTTTCGTGCCTGTGCCATTGTATTTATGCACGGTTATCGCTATACCAACCATGAAAAACAGGTTGCCGAATTAGCCAAAAACATTGGTTTTAGTCAAGTTTCTGTATCTCACGCAGTCACTCCATTGATGAAATTAGTCAGTCGGGGTGATACCACCGTAGTTGATGCTTATTTATCGCCAATTTTACGAAGATATGTGAATCAGGTGGCGAGTCAGTTAGGAAAAAACGTCACTCTTCAGTTTATGCAATCTCATGGCGGATTGACTGATGCAGAAACATTTCAAGGTAAAGATAGTATCCTATCTGGCCCAGCGGGAGGAATTGTTGGGGCTGTGCAAACTAGCCTGATGGCGGGATTTGAGAAAATTATTAGTTTTGATATGGGTGGTACATCTACGGATGTGGCTCATTATAATGGTGAATATGAACGCACTTTAGAAAGTGAAGTTGCTGGGGTGCGGTTGCGAAATCCGATGATGGCTATTCATACCGTAGCGGCTGGTGGTGGTTCAATTTTACATTATGATGGTTCTCGCCATCGTGTCGGACCAGAATCCGCCGGTGCAAATCCAGGGCCTGCTGCTTACTCCAAAGGTGGACCGCTAACGGTTACAGATTGTAATGTCATGGTGGGCAAGTTGCAACCAGCTTTTTTTCCCCAGGTATTTGGGGTCAATGCTAATGAAACTCTAAATGTAGAAATCGTCAAGCGGAAATTTACTGAATTTTTAGCAGAAATTGGTGATAATCGCACAGCAGAAGAAGTAGCAACAGGTTTCCTGTCCATAGCTGTAGATAAAATGGCTAATGCTATTAAAAAAATCTCTCTCCAACGAGGCTATGATGTATCTGAGTATACTTTATGCTGTTTTGGTGGTGCGGGTGGACAACACGCTTGTTTAATTGCCGACGCTTTGGGAATGAAACAGGTGTTTATTCATCCCTACTCTGGGGTTTTATCTGCCTATGGTATGGGTTTAGCAGATGTGAGGGTGTTAAAAGAGAAGGCAATTGAAGCGGTTTTAGAATTATCCTTGTTGTCAGATTTACAAGCGGTATTTACAGAATTAGCAGCAGAGGGAAAACAGGAATTAAACCGCCAAGATGCTAATCATCCACAGATAAATGTGTATCAAAAACTGCTTTTAAGATATGAAGGCACAGATGCACCTTTAGCAGTAGATTTTGCCGATTTACACATAATGCAAAATCAGTTTGCAGAGTTACATCGTCAGCGTTATGGCTTTATTGCGGCTGAAAAACGGTTAATTGTGGAAGCAGCAACGGTAGAGTTAGTATTACATCATCATCGCCATTCTGAATATGTAGTTTCACGAATAAATGATAATTTACCTGGTGCTGAGACTACCGTGCAGATGTACACGGCGGGGAGATGGTGGGATACTCCGGTTTACCGTCGGGAAAATTTACAACCGGGAGACTGTATTTCTGGGCCAGCAATTATTGTGGAAGCAACGGGTACAAATATCATTGAACCCCATTGGCAAGCAGAATTAACTAATCTTCAGAATTTGATATTAAACCGGACTGTAATCCAAAATCCAAAATCTCAAATCCAAAATCGCAAAGATGCTGTGATGTTGGAAATTTTTAATAATTTGTTTCGAGCGATCGCTGAACAAATGGGAATAACATTACAAAATACCAGTTCTTCTGTCAATATTAAAGAAAGGCTAGATTTTTCCTGTGCAATTTTCGATCATCATGGACAATTGGTAGACAATGCTCCTCATATTCCTGTACATTTAGGTTCGATGAGTGAAAGTGTTCAGGCTTTAATTTCTACTCATAATAATATTCACCCTGGTGATGTTTTCGCTGCTAATAATCCCTACAATGGGGGAACTCACCTGCCTGATATTACAGTTATTACTCCGGTCTTTCTTAATTCTCAACTTCCCATTTTTTATGTCGCTTCACGGGGACATCATGCCGATATTGGGGGAATAACTCCCGGTTCAATGCCACCTCATAGTAAAAGTATTACAGAAGAAGGAATTTTATTAGATAATTTTCAATTAGTTAAAGCAGGTGTTTTCTGTGAACAGGAATTAATTAATATCCTCAGCAGTGAACCTTACCCAGCCAGAAATATTCCCCAAAATATCGCTGATTTAAAAGCCCAAATTGCCGCCAATGAATTGGGTGTGAAAGAATTATTGAAAATGGTAGAACACTACAGTTTAGAAACTGTTCAAGCTTATATGGTTTTTGTGCAAGATAATGCTGAATTATCAGTACGTCAGGTAATTGAAGTTTTACAAGATGGTAGTTTTAGTTATGCTTTAGATGACGGAAGTATGATTAAAGTCAAAATTACCATTGATAAAAAAATGAGAACTGCGAAAATAGACTTTACTGGGACTTCTCCACAATTAAATAATAACTTTAATGCCCCCTCAGCAGTATGTAAAGCAGCAGTTTTATATGTTTTCCGGACATTGGTAAATGATGATATTCCTTTAAATGCAGGATGTATGAAACCTTTAGAAGTGATTATTCCCCAAGGATGTATGTTAAACCCTTGTTATCCTGCTGCGGTCGTTGCCGGAAATGTGGAAACTTCTCAAGCAATTACAGATGCTTTATATGGTGCTTTGGGTGTATTAGCTGCTTCCCAAGGAACGATGAATAATTTCACGTTTGGGAATGATAAATATCAATATTATGAAACTATTTGCGGTGGTTCTGGTGCAGGTGTAGATTTTGATGGTACAGACGCAGTTCACACCCACATGACTAATTCTAGATTAACAGATCCCGAAGTTTTAGAATGGCGTTTTCCGGTGATTTTAGAAAATTTTGCCATTCGTGAACATAGCGGAGGAAAAGGTAAATATCATGGTGGCAATGGTGTAATTCGTCGGTTACGGTTTTTAGAAAAGATGACAGCCGGAATTTTAGCAAACCATCGCCTTATTGCGCCTTTTGGTTTATGTGGTGGTGCAGCAGGTATGGTAGGTAAAAATTATGTAGAAAGAAATAATGGAACTGTGGAAGAATTGGCAAGTAAAGGGGTGCTAGAAATGAATCCTGAAGATATATTTGTGATTGAAACTCCTGGAGGAGGCGGTTATGGTGAGATACGAGAAAATTTAAGTTAGTTATTTATTTCGTATAATCTAGAAAAATAAATTTTTAAGTTGATCCAGAAAAATTACTTTTTACAGGCTAAGATATTGGTGTAGCAGTAGAATATGAAGGACGGCGATATAATGCTTCATAGTTATTACCCACATTCCGCACCCACAACTGTCACACCCCAAGGAAACGGATGTATTTAGTACATAAGACCTAATTGTTGAAAGAATTTGTTGAAGCTAAATAGAAATAATTACTATTAAGTTAGAAATACAGTTAAGAAACATGACT
>JBJTUF010000320.1:0-13936 GCA_046080565.1 Cuspidothrix sp.
TTAGGTGTATTTTGTAGAATTCAGGTAACATTATCAATAGATAGTCCTTATTGAGAATAGTGGGGCTATCTTTTTTTACCATAAATCGGTACAATTTTCACCTGATAAGCTGTTTAGGTTATTTCGTCATCCCCTCAGGTGAAAAAGAGATTCCCGCAGAAAAGAAAGATTTAATCATCAGAACTTTATCCAATACATTATTAACTGAAAATATCAATAAAGTTGAAAATGGTGAAAGTCAACTCAAAAGAGTTTTTAGCAAAATTGTAGATGATCTAGGAATATATTATAAAATAGGCTTAACTACTGATTTTACAGGAAAACTTTTTAATGAAATGTATAGTTGGCTTGGTTTTTCGCAAGACAAACTAAACGATGTAGTGCTTACCCCATCTTATATCGCTACTCTTTTGGTAAAATTGGCGCGAGTAAACAAAGATTCTTATGTGTGGGATTTTGCCGCAGGTTCGGCAGGTTTATTAGTTGCCGCAATGAATGAAATGCTTATTGATGCGAAAAATAATATTACTTCGCCTCAAGAACTTACTCAAAAAGAAATCAAAATAAGAACCGAGCAATTGCTGGGATTAGAATTGCTTTCAAGTGTGTATATGTTGGCAATTCTAAATATGATTTTGATGGGCGATGGAAGTTCTAATATTTTAAATAAAGACTCTATAACAGATTTTGATGGAAACTACGGTTTTGGTCAAATAAATAGCAAATTCCCTGCTGATACTTTTGTCTTAAATCCTCCATATTCTGCGAATGGTAATGGTATGAACTTTGTGAAAAAAGCTCTTGGAATGATGAACAAAGGTTATGCTGCTATTATTATTCAAAATTCTGCTGGTTCAGGTAGAGCTAAAGAATACAACACAAAAATATTAGAAAAACATACCCTTTTGGCAAGTATTAAAATGCCTGTAGATATCTTTATTGGTAAATCTAGTGTACAAACCAATATATATGTTTTTAAAGTCAATGAAAAACACCATAAAGATGAAATAGTAAAGTTTATTGATTTCTCAAACGATGGTTACACTCGTACCAATCGCAAAAAATCCAGCAACAACTTAAAAGACACTGACTGCGCCAAAGAACGCTACGAAGAGTTGGTAAACTTGGTCCGTTTTGGTAAAAGCAAACTCAATATTTTTACTGAAAAAGAATATTATGAAGGTACTATTGATCCAAAAAATGGTAGTGACTGGAATCAAACAGCACCTATTGACACTAAACCTACTTTACAGGATTTCAAGAAAACAGTAAGTGATTATTTAGCTTGGGAAGTTTCTAATATTCTAAGACAACAAAGTACAGAGGAGGAAAGATTGGGAAAGTAGAAACCCCACTTCATGAGAAATTGAAAAATGTGGAGTGGGGAGTTTTTAATCTCGAAGAACTATTTGGAAAATCTACTCGCGGTAAACGATTGAAAAGTGAGGATAGAATTTCAGGAACTTTACCTTTTGTAACGGCAGGCGAAAAAGACGAAGGTATTTCTGCATTTATTGGAAATGATGTCACTGTCTTTTCAGAGAACACAATAACAATTGATATGTTTGGTTCTGCCAAATATCGGAACTATAAATATGGTTGTGACGACCATATTGCGGTTGTGCATACTCAAAAGTTACCTAAACCTGTTGCAATTTTTATAACGTCAGCAATTCATAAAAAATCCTATACAGGGGAATTTCATTATGGTAGAAATTTTTATGCCAAGGATGCTGATACCTTAAATATTTCGCTTCCTACTAACAACGGCAAAATAGATTTTGAATTTATGGAAAGCTTTATAGCGGAGTTAGAAGCAGAACGTATAGCGGAGTTAGAAGCGTATTTATTAGCTACTGGATTAAAAGATTATACTTTAACAGATGAAGAAAAACAGGTTTTAGATGATTTTGAGAATGAGCAATTTGAAGAATTTAATATTGTAGATTTATTTGAGGTAAAAAATTCTGGAAGTATTTTATCTAGAGATATAATTGAAAATAGTGGAAAAACTCCTTATTTATGTGCAAGTGGAGAAAACAATGCCGTAAGTTCATACATTTCTTATGATGAAAAATATTTAGATAAAGGAAATTGTGTTTTTATTGGCGGAAAAACTTTCGTTGTTACATACCAAGAAAAAGATTTTTATTCTAACGATAGCCATAATTTGGTTTTGTATCTAAAAAATGAAGAAAAAATAACCAAGTTAAACCAATTATATTTAGCGACTTGTATCAATAGAAGCTTGGGTTATAAATATTCTTGGGGTGACAGTATTAGTAATAAAAAAATACAAAAAGATAAAGTTTCACTCCCAACACAAAACAACCAACCAAATTACGCAATAATGGAAACTTTTATCTCCGCTATTCAAAAACTTGTTATAAAAGATGTTGTTTTGTATGCTGACAGAAAAATAGCGGCTACAAAAACAGTTGTAAATAAATAAGCATAGTGGGATAATCACTGAACTTATAGATTAAAATAGAATTACCAAAGCTAGAATTTACTTAATTAGGAGGTTCTATGATGACATTACAGGAAATTATTAAATCTATAGAAAATTTACCCACAGAATATCGAGAGTATTTATTTGAGTTTCTGCAAAAACAACGAATTAATCAAAAACGAACTGAAATTTTAACTAATGCAGAAGAACTAAAACAGGCTTTTCAAAATGGTACAGCAAAGAGAAGAACTGTTGATGATTTGATTACTGATTTATTAGGAGATGATGATGGAAGTTGTCTGGAGTAGTGGATTTAAAAAGCCATGATGAAGTTTATTAAAATAACAACGAATTACCATTTCAAAATGCAGCACAGTTAGAAATTTCCAGCATCAGTAATTTTCCTTACTCAAATTTTATCCTATCCTGTAATTTTGATCCCTTCTCAAAATTCCCGCAGTGCTTGAGTATGATTTTCTATATTAATACAACGCATTAATAAACCTACATCTAAACTCGGTAAAAGTTGCGATTTACTAACAGCTTCATACCCTTCATTTCCTAAACTATAAAACAATAAATTATCATTCATCCAAAACCAAACTTCAGGAATTTGTAACCGTTTATATGCTTCCAGTTTATTAATTTTCCCACTACTAATAACCACCTCAATCACTAAATCAGCACGTTTTCTATTAAGTCCCAATTCATAAGATTTATCTCCTTCCTTCTTGACCTTTTCAAATTCATTTTCTAAAGTGACAGAACCAGTAGGAGTAAAATCTAATTCTAAAAATTCTAAATAAATTTCTAGTAAAGCACCTATACGTTGTTTGATAATTTGATATTTCTTGCCTGGGTTTTTTCTAATCTCCAAAACTCCATCTAAAAAAGATAACCTTAAACTTGGGCGATCAATTAGCTGTTCAACAGCTTTAAATTCTCTCCAGGTTAAGTCACTAATTAAAATTGGTTCTGCTTCTCGTTCAATGAGTGTAGTTATCATAATTTAAACCCAAATTTAGAGATTGAATTTTGCTCAATATGATATCATATAAAAATATATTATTATAAAAAACATTATGCAAGCATACAAACTCAAAGAAAAAATTGATTCATCTGGTAACTTAGTAATTACTGAACCCCTGAATTTACCTCCTGGAGATGTAGAAATTGTAGTTTGGCAAGCTACGAATACGCTTGATAATACTACAACCCCAGCAAGTGAACCAGCGCCAGAAATATTCAGAAGACGAACTAAAATCAAAGCCTTGCAAAACTGGTTTGAAAAAATCCAACCAGCACCACCGGATTTTGATCTAGATCAAGCTAGATGGGAATATTTAAAGGAGAAACATAATCTGTGAAAGTCTTGCTTGACACCAATATCTGGTAAAATGTGGTAAATATGTTTGCATAACTACTTCACATGACTACTGGAACTACCACAGGTGCTGATGCTATTGATCAAGCGATCGCCCAAGGAATTGATTTTGATGGTTCTCCTATTCCCACAGCTAAGTTAGAATTATATACGCAAGTCATGGGATTAGAAGCCAATAGACAACGCAGTGGTGTATCCAATACCATGCGTTCTCGCATTGTCCGTATTGGTGCTAAACACATTCCCCAAGCTGAACTTGATCAACATTTAGTTGACGCTGGTTTTGCACCTTTAAAAGAAAAAGAAATTGCCTTTTTCTATGGTGGTAAATAAATAGTTATGGGACTTCCAAGAAATAAATTATTCCGATTAACGAACCGCAGAGACGCAGAGGACACAGAGGAATAAGAGTTTGAGAGATTTTTGCGTTAGGTCGTTGAGTATTTTTTTATTTGGAAGTCCCTAAATATTGTGGTGCGGGCATCTTGCCCGCTAAAATCATCTTAATTAAAACCAGTAAAACCTATGGGAGCAAATCTCGATGAGTAAATGATTTTGCATTTGCACCTGTATAGGTTTTCACAATATGTCCATCGCCACACATTTGATATTTATAGGTGACTAAACCTTCTAAACCCACTGGTCCACGAGGTGGCATTTGTTGGGTACTAATTCCCACTTCTGCACCAAAACCATAACGGAAACCATCAGCAAAACGGGTAGAACAATTATGATAAACTCCGGCTGCATTTACTAAGCCTTGGAAAGTTTCTACTGCGGTGATATCTTCTGTGATAATTGCTTCTGTATGCCGAGAACCATAATTGCTGATATGAGATATGGCATCTTCTAAAGAATCAACAATTTTAATGGCTAAAATCAAATCACTGTATTCTGTTTCCCAGTCTGTGTCTGTTGCCAAAGCAATATTTGGTAAAATTTCTAAGGTGCGTTGATCACCTCTTAATTCTACATTCTGGGCTTGTAAAGCTGCGGCAATTTGAGGTAAAAATTCCCTAGCAATATTATTGTGAATTAATAAAGTTTCAATGGCATTACAAGCGGCTGGATATTGGGTTTTGGAATCAACACTAATATTAATGGCTTTGTGCAGATCAGCAGACTTATCTATATATAAATGACAAATGCCATCAGCATGACCCAGGACGGGAATGCGCGTATTATCTTGGACAAATTTCACAAAAGCATTAGAACCTCTAGGAATAATTAAATCTACATATTTATCTAAATGTAAAAGTTCTAAGATTTCTTCTCTAGTGGTTAACAATTGCACAGTATCAGGGTGAACTGCTGTGTGAGATAATCCTTGTTTAATGGCTTTAACTATGGCTGCACAAGAATTTAATGCTTCTTTTCCACCTTTGAGAATAACACCATTACCGGATTTAATTGCTAAGGAAACAATTTGAATGGCAGCTTCGGGACGGGCTTCAAAAATGATGCCTAAAACACCTAAAGGACAGGTAATGCGTTTGAGAATTAAACCAGTATCAATTTCTCGATGAATTTGGACTTTACCACTAGGATCATCGAGTTTACCAACATCTCGCACACCAGCGATCGCATCCCTTAATTTATGTTCATCTAACTGCAACCGTCTATAAAGGGGTTTCGCAATACCTTCAGTTATAGCGGCTTGACAATCAGCTAAGTTAGCTTGAATAATATCATCTTTAGCTGATTCTAAAGCTTGAGCGATCGCTTCAATAGCTTGATTTTTTTCCTCCGTTGATAACACTGCTAATTTACTAGCAGCTAACCGAGTTTCTTGGGCAATTTGATTTAAGGTGGAAGCAGTAGTCATAGTCAAAAATAAAATTATGAAAAGTTGAGTAATTAACTTTGAGAAAGTTTAGCTTTAGCCTGTTGCCACAAAGCATCTAATTCTTCTAAACTGTACTCTGTCAGAGGACGATCAATTACATCCTCCATTTTTTGTAATCGTTGAATAAATCGCTGACTTGTACCTTGTAAGCCGGCACTGGGATCAAGTTGATGCCATCTGGCAACTTGAATAATAGCAAATAATAAATCACCTAACTCTGATTCTTGTCTTTCTTTGGTTTCTTCAGCTAAAGCTTGTTGAAATTCCCCTAACTCTTCGTGAAATTTTCCCCAAACTTCATCAACATTATTCCACTCAAATCCAACTTTAGCAGCCTTTTGAGAAATTTTCATTGCTGAAGTTAATGGCGGTAAACTGCGACGATAACGATTAAGTTGATCACTGAGTTTTTGCCCTTCTAAAGTTTGTCCTTTTTCTGCGGCTTTGATGGTTTCCCAATTTTTGTGTACCTCATCTATACTTTCTACTTTTACATCAGCAAATACATGAGGATGACGACGAATTAATTTTTGAGAAATGCCTTCAGCTACTTCTTGGAGAGAAAAATCCCCAGCTTCACTGGCAATTTGGGCTTGTAATACTACTTGTAATAATAAATCACCTAATTCTTCAGAAATAGCTTTTTTATCCCCAGTTTGAATTGCGTCTACTACCTCATAAGCTTCTTCAATGATATAGGGAGTAAGACTTTCTGGAGTTTGTGCCAAATCCCAAGGGCAACCTTCAGGCGATCGCAATTTCGCCACTACATCTATTAATTTTTGTAACGCCACCAAAGTCTGATTTACTTCCATATAACCTCTGTTTTACCGCTTTTTTACACTGCTACGACTGCGGGTAACTTTACGTTTCTTAATTTTGCCACGGGGAAGTAAACCTTGAATACCCTGTTTTTGAAATCGTTTATAAGCTGAACCAGTCCAATCGCTGAGAGAATGACTCATAGCCCCCAGTTCGCAACCAAGAAACAGGGCAAAAAATTCTCCATAATATATATAGATAGTTTTCCCTACATTTCGCCACACTTCCCCCCAGTTCCAAGCTACATTTCCCAACTTGGTGAAAATCACAAAAACCACCATGGCCACCAAGGCCAAAAAAGTAGTCAGATATGCCACTCGTAACATCGTGCCAATAATTGGCCCATGAGATAAAAAAGACCGATGGCGCAAACTTTTTTGATAAGGTAGCCAAATCCAACGCAAAAACCCCCAACGTTGGAACTGACGGGAATAAATATCCAAATCGGGGCCAAACATCAACCCACCAAACATATATCCACCCGCCACCAACAAAGTCATATTACTGCTACCAGTGGCAACTAAGGTTATACCTGCCACCCAAGGCATAGACCAGATAGTAATGCGATCGTGTGTTTGACCAGAGGGCATATTTAAAAGTCAAAAGTCAAAAGTCAAAATTGAATACTGAGTAAGTATAGCTGACAACCTATCTCCAGCCCGCAAAAAAATTTTTTCCAAACCCCTTGCAAAATTTCTAAAGCCTGTGCTATATTAATAAAGTCAAAGAAACGGGCGGTTAGCTCAGTTGGTAGAGCGCCTGCCTTACAAGCAGGATGTCATCAGTTCGAGTCTGGTACTGCCCATTCCTCACACAAAAGTAAGTATCACAAAATTTTGTGATTAAACCCATAATTTTGCTGCAATGGTAAGCTTATGCTTCCAACTCAACCCGGCAAAGTTATGGGTTAACTTTTTGAAGCTAATAGGTAAAACTATAACAGCTTACAAACGAAGCTCACTGGCAGCAGGAGAATAAAACTATTTATGAACCATTATTATGGTCATTTAATGATGTAGAAGTTTGCTTGATTCACAAACAGCGATTAATAGAAGAATGTCCTCATTGTGGTTCGCGTTTACCTGTAATGGCTAGGTTTTCACCTGCGAGATTTTGTTCCCGTTGTTACGGGTGGTTAGGACAGGAAATTAAGGGAGAAGAGGATTTAGGTCTGATTTTCAGGAGTTGGGTAAGATTTTGTTTGGGAATTTTGGGTTGGAATTGAAGTTGTAGAATTTTGGTATAAATTGTTTTGCACAACTAAGTAGAGACTGCACCCAAGTCTGCACGACATTGACACGCTGGATATGGTAATGAAGAAATTACATTTTTATGATCTGTCTGAGTCTTCAAAGTCCATTTCCCAGAAGTTTCCGCAAGAATGGTAATTTCTCCTGCACATAATTGTTGTGCTGTTAAACCTGATTTACCCATACTGGAGCGATCGCTTGCTGATTTAACACAAGTTCTAGTTACTTCTGTACAAACAAATTGTTTCAACTGTTTAGAATTATCATTTTGTAGGTTGAGTAATAAGTTAAATAGTTCTGGAACAACATGACCATATCTATTAGTGCTACCTACGGATAAAACGGCTATCTCAGGATTTATAGTTTCTAGTAATTGTTGCAAATCATCCCCATTTTTTGGCCATGCACCATGATGAGGAATTTTAACAAGATTAGCAATAAATTCCGTTGGGTTTGTGATTGATAAATCTACACATTCTTTTAAACCTGCACCTTCAATATCTGCTAAAAGTAAAGCTGCAAAATCACCATAAGTTACCCGCAAAACAACGGATATTTCATTATCCTTACCACCCGTGTTAGCTAAATGATCCTGAGCATATAAAAGTCCTGGATGTAAAGCATGAATTTCTAAAGAATCTTGAGAATATGGATTTGATCCGCGAGTAACTTCTATAAAATTGATAATATTCTTTTTTTCCCAATATTTGAGACGCAGTAAAGCATCTTTAAGCAATTCATTTCCTTTGCCATCAGCTACTTTTTTTCTTGCATCTTTATATACTTCATAAGGAAGACAAATACTGCCTATCGTTCCTGTTTTTAACCAAGTTTCTAGAAAAGTAACTAAATCTTCAAGAGAGGGAAAATGATCACGATGTTCATGGGTAATATATATTCTGCTGATATTAGTTTGATTTTTATTTTGAAACCATTTACGCAGCAAAGGTATTTTATGTAGGTCAATTACGACTGCTGAACCACCATCAGGATAGATAATTATACTATCAGCATTGCCAACGGGTAAAAAAACAAATTCACAGGTCATAAAATCTATTTTTACTCCTTTATCCCTAATTCTTCTCTTAGCTCATCGTCAGTTAAGTAGGGACGAGGAGTATGTCGGAAATTTCTGATAGCCCAAGGACGTTGGGCAAGTTCTTCAAATGTTTCAACATCCTGACTTAGTTCAGCTTTAAAAACTGTACCATCTAAAGCCCAACCAGGTATTTCTGGTAAAATTGGTAGCCAGTCTTCTCTGTGATCATCTAGTAACCCACTTAAATATAAGCGAATTTGATTTTTATCTTCAGACACTTCTAAAACTTGACCACGCACTGTAAATGTAGGCTTTGTTTGTTCTGATTTCCATAATTCTAATTCTGGAGGTTCTCCAGTCCGTTTAATTTCTATCCAATGAGGATTTCCATAGGATTCTTCTACAATTTCGTTTAATTTTATTCTTAATTCATCTGGTTCAAGAATTTCCAAACGCTCCTGATCTCGTTTAACAATTTGACGAGTAATTTCAATTATTCGCTGATCTATTTTCTGAGGTAAGGGAAGTTTACATAACTCATCAACTGTTATTTCATGTGTTTTGCGACCGATTAGAGATAGTGAATTGGCAATTTTAGATGATAAAATACCTAACAACCAAAATCGCTTTTCCTCATAGTTCAAATTTTTCCATCCTTCAGGGTTTAAACTAGCATTATTATATCCTTTGTTATATTTACCTGCTTGTTCAACAGGAAGAACACAAAATATATTGTTGTCAGGACAAAGACCTGTAGTATCTAATTGAGCGGCAAGGGGAGACAAAGAGCCTCGATTTACTTTACGACCTACAAAAACTTTTGGTAAGTCAAAAAGTGGTTCGTATTTTAATCTGGCACTTGAAAGATATTGTTTTCCATACCTAATCCAGCGTTCTTCTTCGCTAACTCTGTTTGGATCTGACCAAAGCCGATTTATATCCCGCCACTTCATACGCCAGTTTCTCTTACATTGAGTATTTGGTGGACATTGACTAACTGGTTTGTAGTTTTTACTAGGAGTAACTCCATTAAAAACAAAGAAAATATTTCCTAATGGTATGGTAGGAACATTAATATCTATTGATGGGGTTGTCAGTGATTCCCAATTTTCAGAATCAGAATTTAATTGTGATATCCATGTTGTACCAAGGAAACCACCATCACGACATTCGGGAATACTAACTTGAGAAAAAATTGCTTTTCCAGCTAGAGAAATTTTTATTTTTGGTTTACCTACACTTCCTAAAATTACACATACATCTTGTTTAGCATCAATACCAATATTCCCTGCTGGAAGTTGCCAAACTTCAAAAATTTGGCAATTATCAGTTAATAAATTACGTGCATCTGGAATGCCATGAGTTGTACTTGACAAAAAAGATTGAGGTAATACAAAAGCAAATTGAGAACCTTTTTCCAACCAACTTAATGCTTTTTCTATAAATTTTGCTGCGAGTTGAGTATTGCCATTCTCTGCAAAAGGAGGATTAGCAACAATTACACGCGGCTTAATAAGCATATTTTCTTTACTTAATTTATTATAATTTTCATGAGTAAAATGCTTAGGAACAGGAAATAGAACATCTTGACCCAATGATTCTTTTGCTAGGATATATCGCAATTGTGTTACTAAATCTGCATATTGATCTAAATCATTACCAATTACATGATTTGCCAGATAAGATTTTCGTTTTTCTAAATTTTCAGGAATATCAGACATTCCTGCTAAACGTGATGTAGCAGCTAATAGCAAACTACCTGAACCAGCAGCCGGGTCAAAAATTATTCGTTCTTCGGGACGTAACCTTTCTAAAGGTAATAATTCCAGCATTTTTTCAGCGATCGCAATTGGAGTATAGTGTCGCTGTAGATCAGTCCATTTTTCACCTTTAATATCACTAGGCAATTCTTTGATAGCTCTTTCATACAGCAGTCCCACATCTCGATGATCTACCAGTGAAAAACTAACTCGACTACCTAAGTTAGCTACTAAACGCTGTAAGATTCCGTCAGTAAGATGAGGTATTGACTCCTCCAGTGCTTTTTTGAAAAAACCATTAGCACGAGGTACTGTTTTTTCAAGTAAAAGACGAGGATCATCTGTAGTAATGAGTGATTCAGAACCAAAAAATCCCTTATCTTCTAAAATTCTTCCTGCTAAAAATGCGATCGCTACACGAATTCCATGACCTGCTATTTCGTGACGAGAAGATATTTGATTCTTTTGATTTCTCCTTGTAGGAACACCGATTTCTGTAAGCACCTCTTGAATTGCTGTTTGAAATGCTTGATCTAACTCGGCTCTTTGTCGCAGGAGAAAAGAAAAACTACGTTCTGAAACAGATTCTTCAGCGTCTGCTAGTGTTAACTGACCAGTACGAAATTTTGCCAATGCTTTTGGTTTAAACAAGTGGCTATCTGGTCTAGTTAGTTCTGAAGATAGAGATTCACGATCTACAATTCGTTCTTCTAAACCAGATGGGGTGTAATACTGAAGTATATAAATTTCATCTGAGACTAACAACCCTGCACGAATAGGCCAATAACGTAACCTCTGTTTCCATTTGTCTATTTCTGATTCCTGAACAGATTGAACCATGAAGGACAAGTTATTGGCATTAGGACGAAGACCGTAATCTGTCCACAAAGCATCTACAGGTATGGGTTGCTGATCACCTTGGGCTGGAGGTATACGGACATGACGGTATGGCTGTGTTTGCCACACTCGATGTGCAGTTTCAATTGCATAATCTAGTCCCCTTACAGCCATGTTAAAATCGAAGCCAAGTTCTATAAACAGAAAATTGTATCGTTGCTCTACCGTTATCAGCTTCACGCCGACATACGGCTTTTATTACTATAGTGGAATTACTCAAAAAAAGCGATCGCTCTATGCAAATGATCTGGTGGAGGTTCTAGCAAGTGGCAGCATTTCGCCTAACCTCTGTTAACCCGAACTCAGGTTAATTATGTCTGTTGGGGTTTCTGGTTCAAGATTTAAACCGCGATAGACTTGTTCAAGGGGAAAGTTAAGATTAATGCTTTTAAGTTGGATGGTGTCACCTGGTTTGTAGTTGATAATTAACCAGTCTCCTGCATCGTTTTTGTGATAAAGGTCAATTTCTATGCTGGTAGAACTGACTAGCAGATAATCTATTAAGGCTGGGTTATTTTGATACATTCTAAATTTGCCGCCTCTGTCATAAGCTTCGGTGCTTTTTGATAGAACTTCAACAATTAAGCAAGGGTGGCTAATATATTGGGTATTGGCTAGTTAAATTGACAGATTAATATATGAATAACAATGATTTAGCTTTTACTCCAGCTTTAGAGTTAGCGCAATTAATCCGACTGCGGGAAGTGTCACCTCTGGAGTTGGTGGAAGTATATTTAGAGAGAATTGAACGTTTAAATCCCCAATTGGGCAGTTATTTTACAGTTACAGCAGATTTGGCCATTGCTGATGCCAAACAGAAAACAGAATTATTGACAGCGACTTCCGAATTACCACCGTTTTTTGGTGTCCCTATTTCCATTAAAGATTTGAATGCGGTGGCAGGTGTTACCTGTACCTATGGTAATCCAGCACTGTTAAAAAATATCGCTAATTATGATGATGGAGTAGTTACCAAAATTAAACAAGCTGGGTTTATTATTTTAGGGAAAACTGCTACTTCCGAATTAGGTTCTTATCCTTACAGTGAACCTGCGGGATTTCCCCCAGCCCGAAACCCTTGGAATTTGGAATATACTCCCGGTGGTTCTAGTGGTGGTGCGGCTGCATCTGTAGCGGCGGGATTATGTGCGATCGCTCAAGGTTCAGATGGTGGTGGTTCAGTGCGTGGCCCTGCGGCTTGTTGTGGTCTTGTAGGTATCAAACCAGCTAAGGGCAGAGTTACTAAAGCCCCTGTCGGGGAAAATTTGGCAGGGTTAGCTGTGGATGGTCCCATTGCCCGGACAGTAGCCGATGGGGCGGCCATGTTAGATGTGATTTCTGGTTATGTGACCGGTGATCCCTATTGGTTGCCAGATCCCCAACCATCATTTCTCGCTGCAACTAAAATTCAATTAGATAGTCTGAAAATTGCCTTTAGTACCAAAATTACTCCGTTTGGAGAAGCTGACGCTAACTGTAAACAAGGGGTATTAAAAACGGTTGAATTATTAGCAGGATTTGGCCATGTAATTACAGAACAATGTCCAGATTATAGTAGTTTAGTTGAACCATTTAAAACCGTTTGGCAATCGGGAATAGCAGCCGCAGGAATCCCCTCGGCAGCTTTGCAACCTTTAAACCAGTGGTTATTAGCCAAAAACACTTCTCTAGTAGAATATCTGCAAGCACTCAGACAAATGCAAATGGTATCTCGGCAAATTGTCGCCTTTTTCGATACTGTAGATGTATTAGTATTACCGGTTTATCTCCATTCTCCCATTCGTGTGGGTGAATGGGCAGATTTAACTGTAGAAGAAACTTTTGCCAAAATTGTCCATTGGGTTGCACCTTGTCCTATTGCAAATGCTACCGGATTACCTGCGATCGCCCTTCCCGTAGGTTTCGATAGCAATAGTTTACCCATCAGCGTACAGTTAATTGGTAAACCGGCGGCCGAATCTACCCTCATTAGTTTAGCAGCACAATTAGAAGCCGCTAATCCCTGGATTCAACATCGGCCAGCACTTTAGTCTGAATCAGAATTTACAGGATTTAAAGATTTTCAGGATTGTTATCCATAAAATGATCCAAAAACAGAAAGGTTGCAAATATCTTCATCTTAAATCCTGTTAATCCTTTAATCCTGAACATCCTAATTCAGACAAATTCGCCAGTTTTTCCTGTTCACGGGCATCAACAACTAAAACTAAACAAAGTGCTGCAACTGCTTTTTCCCATTCTTGACGCACTTTTTCATCTTCCACACCATCAAATAAACTCACCAACCGAGGAACAGCTTTTTCTAATGCTGCATGGGGGACGGGACGATGTAAATCAACTAAGTGATTGATCTGACAGGAGGACAAGATAGCTAGAAGCTAGAGAGAGCAAGCTTCATAGCTCTTTGCCCTTTGATGTAATCCTTCAACCGATAGCGGCTAAATTGCATTAATTCTTCTATAGTTTTTTGGAACATTTGATGTACC
>JBJTUF010000321.1:0-4379 GCA_046080565.1 Cuspidothrix sp.
TTTATGGCATGGAATTATGGGCTGATTTAGCTCTGAATTTAATCGATCTTAAGCCTCATAAACGCCTCTTTTTTCAACGTGGCTTTCAGGCTCTATCCCTCATGAAACAAGCTGTTTAGCCACCTTGTCACCCGTTAAGGCAAAACAGTTTAAATTAACTCTATTAGGACATACCGAACCTGTCCGCCTATTAACTCTTTCCCCTAATGGTAAAATTCTGGCTAGTGGTAGCGATGATCAAACTATTAAACTGTGGAATCCCGCTACAGGTAAATTACTTCAAACTTTAACCGGTCACACTTCCACTATTAGATCAATCATTATTACTCCAGATGATCAAACTGTAATTAGTAGCAGTTCTGATAACCAGATCAAATTTTGGAACATTCAAACTGGCAAAGAAACTCAAACTATTACTGAAAAAAATGGAGTTAATGCTATGTTATTAACTCCTGATGGTAAAACCTTAATTACTGGTAGTTTTGATAAAGATATTAAGTTTAGAAACCTCAAAACTAAAAAAATAGAAAGAACACTTAAAGTACCAGCCACAGCATTGGCCATTAGTGCTGATGGTAAAACTCTATTTAGCGGTGGTGAAAGTGGGGGAAAAATTCGTGTTTGGAGTTTGTCCACAGGTAGACAAATACGCAGTTTTGCCCCACCACTTCCCCCGAAAGAATATCAAATAACTGGTTATGAAAAAGCATCAGCCCCCATCACCCTAGCTCTGAGTAAGGATGGTAAAATGCTCCTCAGTGGTGGATATGACGACAGTTTTCAATCTGGTGGAGTCAGAACAACAGATGGTAGAAGTTTTAAAGCATGGAACTTGAAAACAGGAAGGCTAGTTCATAATACTTCTTTCGGTACAAGCATTGATGCGTTAGTAATTACTCCCGATAGCAAAACATTTATTACTGGTGGTTTAGGCAGAGAAATCATCTTGCGTGACATCAAAACAGGTAATGCCGTTAAAGAACTGAAGGGACATGGCGGAGGAATTTATGGACTGGCATTAAGTCGTGATGGCAAGACTTTATATAGTGGTAGTGGGGATAAGTCTATTAGAGTGTGGGGAATATAGTTGAGGGTTAAGGGTTTTAGGGGCAACCACGGGGGGATTGCCCCTACTGCCTTCTGCCCCTGCCTCCTAACAAAATGGGCAATAATACTACATTTTAAAGAGGTGAAGACCGATCTAGCTATTAGTCGAGATATTTTTACAATGGTCTTATTAGATAGTAGTTTCTTATTCTAAAACCATTATGCAGCCCACTAACCCGAATCAATTTACAGAAAAGGCTTGGGAAGCGATCGCCCACACTCCCGATCTCGCTAAACAGTACCAGCAACAGCAGCTAGAAAGTGAACACCTGATGAAAGCTTTGCTGGAACAAGAGGGACTGGCCGGCGCGGTTTTTACTAAAGCGGGCGCAAATCTGCAAAAAGTCCGCGATCGCACAGAACAATTTATCCAGCGTCAACCCAAAGTATCTGGTACTAGCACCTCTGTTTATTTAGGTCGCAGTTTAGATACACTATTAGATCGGGCGGAAAAATATCGTCAGGAATTTAAAGACGAATTTATTTCTATTGAACATTTACTATTAGGTTATGCCAAAGATGACCGTTTTGGTAAAGGTCTATACCAAGAATTTGGTTTAGATGAAAACAAACTCAAAAATATTATTAAAGAAATTCGGGGGAAACAAACAGTGACTGACCAAAATCCAGAAGGTAAATATCAAGCACTGGAGAAATACGGACGCGATCTCACAGAAGCCGCCCGTAAAGGTCAATTAGACCCCGTAATTGGTCGTGATGATGAAATTCGTCGGACGGTGCAAATTCTCTCCCGTCGCACCAAAAATAACCCGGTGTTAATTGGTGAACCTGGAGTTGGTAAAACAGCGATCGCTGAAGGTTTAGCCCAACGCATAGTAGCCGGTGATGTTCCCCAATCTCTCAAAGATCGTAAACTCATTAGTTTAGATATGGGGGCTTTAATTGCTGGGGCAAAATTCCGAGGTGAATTTGAAGAACGTCTCAAAGCAGTATTAAAAGAAGTCACCGAATCTGGCGGTAATATTGTATTATTTATTGATGAAATTCATACCGTTGTCGGCGCTGGTGCAACCCAAGGATCTATGGATGCTGGGAACTTATTAAAACCCATGTTAGCGCGAGGTGAATTGCGCTGTATTGGGGCGACAACTTTGGATGAATACCGCAAATATTTAGAAAAAGATGCAGCGTTAGAAAGGCGCTTCCAACAAGTTTATGTAGATCAGCCCAATGTTGCTGATACAATTTCCATTTTGCGCGGTTTGAAAGAACGTTATGAAGTCCATCATGGGGTGAGAATTTCTGATAGTTCCCTCGTAGCTGCGGCAACTTTATCTAATCGTTATATTAGCGATCGCTTTCTCCCCGACAAAGCCATTGATTTAGTAGATGAAGCCGCCGCTAGACTGAAAATGGAGATCACCTCCAAACCCGAAGAACTAGACGAAATTGATCGGAAAATCCTGCAATTAGAAATGGAAAAACTTTCCCTACAGAAAGAAAGTGATCCCGCTTCCCGTGAACGTTTAGAAAGACTAGAAAAAGAACTCGCCGACCTCAAAGAAGAACAAAGAACTCTCAGCACCCAATGGCAATCTGAAAAAGATATTATCACCAAAATTCAATCAATCAAAGAAGAAATTGACCGAGTTAACTTAGAAATTCAGCAAGCAGAAAGAAACTATGATCTCAACCGAGCCGCAGAATTAAAATATGGTAAACTAACAGACTTACATCGGCAATTACAAGCCATAGAAACTGAACTTTCTCACACCCAAGGTACAGGAAAATCATTATTACGCGAAGAAGTTACAGAAGCCGATATTGCCGAAGTAATTTCTAAATGGACAGGTATTCCCATCAGTAAATTAGTAGAATCAGAAAAAGAAAAACTCCTACATTTAGAAGATGAATTACATCATCGTGTCATCGGTCAACAAGAAGCTGTCACCGCCGTAGCCGATGCCATCCAACGTTCTCGCGCCGGACTTTCTGACCCCAACCGTCCCATTGCTAGTTTCGTCTTCCTGGGACCTACCGGTGTAGGTAAAACCGAACTAGCGAAAGCCTTAGCTGCATATATGTTTGACACAAATGAGGCTTTAGTAAGAATTGATATGTCCGAATATATGGAGAAACACGCCGTTTCCCGTTTAATTGGTGCGCCTCCGGGTTATGTTGGTTATGAGGAAGGAGGACAACTGACAGAAGCCATTCGCCGTCGTCCCTATGCAGTAATTCTCTTCGATGAAATTGAGAAAGCACACCCTGATGTATTTAACATCTTCTTACAAATCCTTGATGATGGTAGAGTAACAGATGCCCAAGGTCGCACAGTAGACTTTAAAAATAGTATTATTATCATGACCAGTAACATCGGTTCTCAATACATCCTAGATGTATCCGGTGATGATAGCCGTTATGATGAAATGCGGAATCGAGTCATGGAAGCAATGCGGAATAGTTTCCGTCCAGAGTTCCTTAACCGCCTGGATGAACTGATTATTTTCCACAGTTTACAAAAATCCGAACTGCGGAATATTGTCCAGTTACAGGTAGACCGACTCAGAGAAAGATTAACTGACCGGAAAATGTCTTTAAAATTATCCAGTTACGCCCTTGACTTTTTAGCAGAAATAGGGTATGATCCCGCTTTCGGTGCAAGGCCATTAAAAAGAGCAATTCAAAGAGAATTAGAAACCCAAATCGCCAAAGCCATTTTACGCGGTGATTTTAGCGACGGTGACACCATTTTTGTAGATGTGCAAAACGAGCGCCTTTCCTTTAACCGCTTACCCGCAGAAGTGTTTACTGGTTAGCGGTAATGGGTAATTGGTAATTGGTAATTGGTAATTGGTAATTGGTAATTGGTAATTGGTAATTGGTAATAAACATCTGAAGAAAATTCAATATTAGCAGGACTTACGCAAAATCTACTTCAAATACTGTCATTGCGACGTAAGGAAGCAATCTCAAACCCCTAGGTTTCTTTAAAATGCGTAAGTCCTAATTAGTTACCAAAAAATCCTTGTAGGGGTAATTGATAAATTATCCCTACACCGTTCTGCAAGATATCTATATCAAAGGTTTTCCTTTTTATTCAAGTAATTTTTGCAGATAATTCCTAATTTAGCTTTTTATTATTTAAAAACTCTTCTAATTGTTCCTTAATCAGGGTTAGCGCATCTCAAGCCCTATTGACAGGGGAATTACAGTAGAGGAGAATAGTTTGCGATGGATGCTGCTAACACAGAAATCATGTATTGATCATTCATCGCAGCTCGTCTTGACTTTTGTCGAATACTACGACG
>JBJTUF010000322.1:0-14029 GCA_046080565.1 Cuspidothrix sp.
GTTGAGGGTATTAACAACAAACTCAAGTTGATTAAACGTTCTGCTTATGGATTTAGAAATTTTGATAATTTCCGATTAAGATGCTTGCTTACTTGGAAGTTTAAATATTAGTTTAGCATACTATGTACTGATGAACCGAAACTTTTGCTAATTCTACTTTTGCCAGAGATTTAGATGTAGTTGCTGATTTTGTCCAAGGACAAGATAAAATTGATCTAAGAACTGTGGGAATTGCCGATATTCAAACACTTGATTATCTAGTTGGTAATGATGCTGAAGGTCATTTTGTAATTACAGCAAAAAGGGATAATTCTGCTGATAGCATTTATGGCTATAGATTAAAAATCAATGATATTAGTCGTAATCTAATAAATGCCACAGATTTTATTTTCAGTACATCCGTTGTGAATGATAGTATAACAGGTGGAAATGGTAGTGATGATTTATTTGGTGGTTTAGGTAACGACTCTCTACAAGGTGGTGGAGATAATGATAGATTATTTGGTGAACAGGGAGATGATAGATTATTAGGAGGACGTGGTAATGATACCCTCTATGGTGGTTCAGGAAATGATATATTCGTTTTTGAAACTGGTATTAATTCTACTTTTGCCCAAGATTTAGATGTAGTTGCTGATTTTGTTAAAGGACAAGATAAAATTGATTTGAGAACTGTGGGAATTGCCGATGCTCAAACACTTTTTTATCTAGTTGGTAATGATGCTCAAGGTGATTTTGTCATTGCTGCAAAAAGGGATAATTCTGCTGATAGTATCTATGGCTATAGATTAAAAATCAATGGTATTAGTAATAATCTAATAAATGCCACAGATTTTATTTTCAGTACATCTGTTATTAATGATAGTTTAGCAGGTGGAACTAGGAGTGATGATTTATTTGGTGGTTTAGGTAACGACTCTCTACAAGGTGGTGGAGATAATGATAGATTATTTGGTGAACAGGGAGATGATAGGTTAACAGGGGGAACAGGAAATGATACTCTTTATGGTGGCTTAGGAAATGATACTGCTGTTTTTGCTGGTACTCGTTCCCAATATCAAATTACCAGCAATAATGGAGTATTTACAATTACTGATTCTGTGAGTGGTCGTGATGGTGTAGATACATTATTGGACATTTTTAGGCACTGATACAATTACCGAAATAATAACTGGAGGGATTGATACTATTAACTTTACTGGTACAACTGCTGTTGTAAATGTGAATTTGGGTTTCACTACCTCACAGACTGTCAATAGTAATCTCAAACTGATTCTTTCTGCTAATAACATCATCGAAAATGCAACAGGTGGTGCAGGAAATGATCGTCTCACGGGTAATACATTAAGTAATCTCCTAATTGGTGCTAATGGCAATGACCAATTGCAAGGTTTAGCAGGAAATGATACTCTTGAGGGAGGTGCAGGTAATGATACCCTCAATGATGGAAGTGGTAATGATACTCTTTGGGGAGGACTGGGAGATGATAATCTCAATGGTGGAAGTGGTCTTGATAAATACTTATTCCAAGCTGATGGTGTCTTTAGTACCACTTTAGGTGTTGACTACATTACTGAATTTGAGGTTGGACAAGACCATATTGTGTTAAGTAAAACGACTTTCAATGCCATTACTAATGCTGTGGGACAAACTTTAACTGATTTTGCGGTAGTGACAGATGATGAGTTTATCAACGCTAGTAATGCCAGAATTGTCTTTAGTCAAAGCAGTGGCGGCTTATTCTACAACCAGGATGGTAATATTCTTGGGACAGCATCAGTATTTGAGTTTGCACGCATAGGTAATCTTGATATTACTCTCAGCAGCGCTAATTTTAGTTTGATTGTGTAGTTGTTTCTAGAAGATTACAGGACTTATGCAACTGGCACATTGATATGGTAGGTCAGACTGCATAAATCCTGCAAATAAGCGGATTTTTGATATCTGACGCACCTTATAACAATTTTTGGTGTGAGACTTGCGTAAGTCCTAGATAAAAAAGGTGGGCAATACCCACCTTACTCATATCTGTTCACTGCTATGTTGAGTTGATTGCCAGAAAATGACAAGCAATAATTTCAAAGGAAAATATCTCGCAAAGACAAGATATTGTTACAATATTTAACAACGTTGATATAACTGGTGGCTTCTTCATGATGGTTAAGACACTTCCCCCTAGTTCTCGAACAAGTCAGGAGGACAGTCGCGGAGGCGAATTGTCCGTAATTGAAGTAGTAGGAGCAAAAAGTACGGACGCTTTAGTAATTAAATCGGCGGAAGCTCCTCGACAACCAAGACATAGGGCGCGGTTGACAATGGGATCAGAACCGGATACGGTACTATATGATCCTGTGGAAATAGAAGCGCATTATAGCAACAGATTTTTACAAGTTTTTCGGCGGATTTTGACGGTTCTGCAATCGAGTCTTTCCTTTGCATTTGGCCTGTGGTGGGATAAGCAATGGGGAATAGTGGCTAAAAATGAACGTCGTCGCGCTATTCAACTGAGGGAACTATTAACAGAGTTGGGACCAGCCTATATTAAGATAGGTCAAGCCTTATCTACTAGACCAGATTTAGTACCACCAACTTATTTAGAAGAATTAACAAGACTCCAAGATCAATTACCAGCTTTTCCTAATGAGATAGCTTATCAATTTATTGAGGAAGAATTAGGAGCGCCGCCGGCAGAAATTTATGCAGAATTGTCTCCTCAACCCATTGCTGCTGCTTCTTTGGGACAGGTGTATAAAGGAAAATTGAAAACTGGAGAAGAAGTTGCAATTAAAGTACAGCGCCCAGATTTACGGGAACGAATTACTATAGATTTGTATATTTTGCGGAATTTGGCTGCCTGGGTACAGCGTAAGGTGAAGCGAGTTCGTAGTGATTTAGTTGGGATTTTGGATGAGTTAGGCGATCGCATTTTTGAAGAAATGGATTACATTCATGAAGGCGAAAATGCAGAACGCTTTTTTGAATTATATGGTCACATGAAGGATATTTATGTGCCTAAAATTTACTGGGAATACACCAACCGTCGCGTTTTAACGATGGAGTGGATTAACGGTATCAAATTAACTCAACCAGAGAAAATTAACGCCTTGGGAATCAATGCCCGATATTTAATTGAAATTGGTGTTCAGTGTTCTTTGCGTCAATTATTAGAACATGGATTTTTCCATGCTGACCCCCATCCAGGTAACTTATTAGCGACCATGGATGGTCAATTAGCTTATCTCGATTTCGGCATGATGAGCGAAGTTAAACCACCCCAACGTTATGGTTTAATCGAGGCCATTGTTCACGTCGTTAACCGCGAATTTGATAGTTTAGCTAAAGACTATGTAAAGTTAGAATTTCTCAGTCCAGAAACCGATCTAACTCCTATTATTCCAGCCTTTGCGAAGGTATTTGCTAATGCCCAAGGTGCAAGTGTAGCGGATCTCAATATTAAAAGCATCACCGATGATTTATCGGCTTTAATGTATGAATATCCTTTCCGTGTACCACCTTATTACGCCTTAATCATTCGTTCTCTAGTGACTTTAGAAGGGATTGCAATTTATATAGATCCCAATTTCAAAGTTCTCAGTGAAGCCTATCCTTATGTTGCCAAACGGCTATTAACAGATCCTGCTGATGAGTTAAGAACTTCATTAAAAGAATTGCTGTTTAAAGATGGTAAATTCCGGTGGAATCGTTTGGAAAACCTGTTAAAAAATGCCCGCAGCAACCAAGAATATGATCTCAACTTAGTTGTGAATCAAGGCATAGAATTTCTTTCCTCTGAACGAGGTGCGTTTATTAGGGATAGATTAGTTGATGAATTTTTCTACAGTATAGATGCTGTTAGTAAAAATGCCCTGCATAACTTCACTTATCTACTCAGAGAAAGAGTAGGAATAACAGCAGTAAATCAACTTCCTTCTGCTACCGTTGAACAACAACAAACCCTAGAACACATTAAACGGATTGCGGGCATTTTGCGAGAAACTAAAGGCTTTGATCCTACAAAATTAGCTTCTCAACTAGCCCAAATCATTGTTAATCCTGGAGTGCAACTTTTAGGCCAACAAATTGCCACCCGTGTTACTCAAAAGGCTATAACTCGTATAGTTCGGGAATTATTAGCATCTGAATAATGTCTGAACTATGATTTGTTTGATTAATGTGATTTAGATGATTAATTAATCACTTTAATCATAGTTTTGATAGTATTGTAGGGTGCGTCAGATATTACAAATCTGTTTATTGATAGAATTTATGTAGTCTGACGCACCCTAAGTATCTCTCGCTAACACACCCTACGTTTTCTTGGTGTTAATATTGCGATCGCCTTTCAGTTATTCATCATATTTATTCATTGAAGAAAATTTCAATATTTTTGGTTCGCCATGTAGCAATACCAGTACCAAAAAAATCCTGATCCTCTGTCCAAATTGGACAATAATCTTTAATTTTTTCGTCATTATTGACTCTGTTTCCTAAATTCTTGAAAATCAGCAATAATATCATCCTCACTAATTCCTTTTTGGGCTAACATATTACTCAGCTTAGTAACAGCTTGTCTTAAAGACTCTATATCTTTTTTTTGAGGTTGCGGTTGAGCAGGAATGTAATAACCAATTGTCTCTCCATGAGACGTTAAAGCAATGGGTTCTTGATTTTCCTTTGTATACTTATACAAATGCGCTCTAAACTCACGAATGCCGACTGATAGGATTTTTTGCATAAATTTTATTTTTGTGTACACTTGTGTACAAGTATAGCAAATATTTTTTAGTGAATCAATAAAATGCCGATATAATAAGGCTTTCAATGATTTTGAACTTGGTTCTCCATAAAACGTTAATCTTTTGTAGGATGCGTTTCTTAACGCACCTTTTTATGCAGAAATTTGATTAATTCCTACTTGATAAATTATCTGTTATCGCACGGAATTTGCAGCAGCTATAGCTATTTCTTGCCATAAATCCTTGTTGATAGAGATGTAAGCTATATAAACAATAATTAACGCGCTGGCTCATAGATGATTGTACCCAATAATGGTAAGTTAGTGAGCGTGCGTAAGTCCTATATAAATAAATTAGTAAAGAAAAGTGAATCTCCCTTTGATTACTCGTGCTGAAAAGCATAACGATAAAATAGCAATTCTTACAAATGAAGAAGTATTTAGCTATGGCGATTTACTCCATATTTCTGGGCTAATTGCCACAGGTCTGCTGAAAGATACAGAAGACTTACAAGAACAGAGAGTTGCTTTTCTTATCCCTCCTGGATTTGACTATGTAGCTACTCAGTGGGGAATTTGGCGGGCTGGGGGTATAGCTGTACCTCTGTGTGTTTCTCACCCCCGTCCAGAATTGGAGTATGTGATTACTAATTCGGGAGCATCAATTATTGTGGCCCATCCCCAATTTGAGGATATACTGCGCCCAATAGCTACTGAAAAAAATTTACGCTTTATTCTCATCTCAGCAACACTACCAGATCATGTTACTACCCTACCAAATATAGATATTCAAAGACGGGCATTAATTCTCTATACCAGTGGGACAACAGGTAAACCCAAGGGTGTGGTAATAACTCATAACAATATTCAAGCGCAAGTAACTAGCTTAGTTACTGCTTGGGAATGGACATCAGATGACCGTATTCTCAATATACTACCATTACACCATATTCATGGGATTATTAACGTCCTGACCTGTGCTTTATGGGCTGGTGCAGAATGTCATATATTTAGCAAATTTGATGCTGAAACTGTGTGGAATCAGATTTGTGAGGGTAACTTAACCCTATTTATGGCAGTACCAACAATTTATGTAAAATTGATTGCTGCTTGGGAAAATGCTACTCAGGAACGCCAAAAAATTATGACCACAGGATGTGAAAAAATGCGTCTCATGGTTTCTGGTTCAGCAGCTTTACCAGTACAAGTATTAGCAAAGTGGCAAAATATTAGCGGTCATTTTCTCCTAGAACGCTATGGAATGACAGAAATCGGTATGGCACTATCCAATTCCTTACATGGTCAAAGATTCTCAGGATATGTGGGTCAACCTTTACCACAAGTAGAAGTTAGATTAGTAGATGAAAATGGAGAATTAGTTCCACCTGGAATACCAGGAGAAATTCAAGTTAAAAGTCCTGGAGTGTTTTTAGAATATTGGCAAAACCCCCAAGCCACAGAAAAGGCATTTAGAGAGGGTTGGTTTTGGACTGGAGATACGGCAATAGTCGAGAATAACAACTATCGTATTTTAGGACGGATGAGCGTTGATATCATTAAAACAGGAGGGTATAAGGTTTCAGCTTTGGAAATTGAGGAAGTGTTAAGAACTCATCCAGATATTCAAGAATGTGCAGTAGTTGGGGTGACAGATTTAGAATGGGGTGAGCGAGTTTGTGCGGCGTTAGTATTACTACCAGAACATCAATTGACATTAGCATCTTTGAGGAGTTGGGCAAAGGAGCAATTGGCAGTTTATAAGATTCCCACTCGCATTATCATAGTTGATGAATTACCCCGTAATGCTATGGGGAAAGTAACTAAACCGCAGGTGGTTGAATTATTTCAGGCAGGATAAGCGCAAAAAGTGTTACAATGAGTTATGGTTTTAAAGATGTCAAAAATATCTTTAATAAGTAGACATAGTAAATCATCATGCTTATTTCTGAACATAATACCATTCTCGGATTTGCTATCGTGCAAGCACTAATTTACTCAATTAGGTAAATAATTAATATCAAGAACTTCCTCCAAAGAATAAGGGCATTCTGTGGGAAAATTTACAGTAAAACCTGTTTTTTCTTGAACATAACCCAAAGCATCCTCATAAATAGTTGTAAAAATAGAACTCAAATAATTGTACAAATTAGATGTTAATCTGTCTTTTAACTGTACTCGAAAACTTCTAATTTCCGAACGCCAATGATTTTTATTTCTGTCATATTCTTGTGTCCAAAACTGCAATAATAAAAGATGTCTAATTACTTGTTCTAATAAACTTTTAACTTGATGCTTATCTCTTTTTGCCAATGATTCCAACTCCTCAATTAAATTTTCTAAATCTAATTCATTAAAACGACCTTGTTTTAATAATTGAATAGTTTCTAGTAACCATAAATGATCATCAGTTTCATAGAGTTGCTGTAAATTAGTAATAACTGTCATAACTTCACCTTTTGTTATTTACAAGTTACACATACAATCACTATTATAACATAGATATTTGGCGTTGCTGCATTGAAATATGGAATGGGAAAACTCACAATCTCAAACTTCAAACTACAACGCCAAATATTTATTTACCCCTTCGGTGGATTTGGTGGACACCAAAACAGGTTTTTACTGGACAATCCCAGGGATTCTAAAATCCCTTTCATCACATCTGTACAGTACATCCAATGTCCCAAATCGTCATACATTCGATCAGGATTAAACTCGAAATTGTAATGCAATACATTAGGCAGATTTGAGAACTCATCAGCAGATTGGGGAGAAAGAATCAACAGTTGAAAAGGCTTACCTTGACATTGTTTTTCTAACTTGTTCAACAGATCAATTACTCCACCTCTGTCAGCGATTCCTGTGCGAATAAATAGCACCTCATCACAATGATCGAGTACATACCAAAACCTTTCAGAACGTGCTGTATAACGAACCCGCATCCGTTCATGAATGGGAGACATATCATTAATAGGATTTTCTGTGTCTTCAACTTCATGGGCAAAAGATAGACCTGTCCATTTACTATGATAAATTCTGCGTTCCTCTGAATTGTAATGCAAGAAACGAGGATTCCACATATCATAAAAACGGTTTTCAATGATATCTGAAATATCTGCGATTTTGGTGGTGCGGGTCAAATCAAAGGGAAAAGCTGGACCATCGTACTCCATCTTATACAACATCATGCGGACGGCACAGCGATCGCCCAAGGGCAGAATAGCTACACGGCTAATATCCGATAATTTGCATTTATATTGCAAAAATACTGCTGATTTCGGTGGCGCTTTTACCCGACTTTCTAACCCATCTTTACCAATCATCATCGTCCGAAAAGGTGCATCAGGATGAAGTGGATCTTCGTAGACACCTGATGGCATGGCTTTTAATGCCTTGCGGATTTCCGGCCACATCGGTTGAATATTGTACTCATTATCTGATTCATTAATTATCCAGATGTGCCGATCATCTTGTTGTAAAATTCCCAAATGCCCATCATAAAACAAAACTTGTGAATTATTTGGTGCAAAAAGATTGAAAGCCGCGTTGTATTCCAAATCAGCACCAGGGGGAATATTCACCGTTGTGGAGATAGTTCCATTTTCTTCTACAGCAAAAAATGGCAGTATTCCTTTTTCGGGATTTTTGGTAATGTAAATACCTGGGATTAATCCTGCCTTATTTTGCAGTACAGTTTGTAATTCTTGCCAATAGGGGGCAATAGTATAACTATATTTTGATGGATTTCTAATGTGCAAACTCTTCTCTTCGATAGAGGCGCAGACATAGAAACCTGCGTTATCAAGATAGATGGGAACTTCGTTCGGTTGCCAAAAGCGTTGTTTTTCTTTTGCTAATTCGTCTTTTTCAATTTGGAAGAGGCGCAAATCAATTGCCTCATACATCAGATTATGACCGATAGTATTAGGGTGAGATGGATCAAAAGATATTCCCTCTTTCCACCGTCCCTGACCATTATTTAATGGTGCTAACCAATCTAAAATAGGTACATCCCAATTCAACATCCGGTTATGTGTATCCTGCAACAACCAATGATGTTCAGGGGAAAAATCGCCATTGGGATAGACTCCCCCTAAAATTGGACGTGCGCCCAGTGTCCGCGTCATTTTCACCAACTGCTGCAAGCCACTTTCAAAGCGCCTTTGTACTGCCCTGCGTTCGTGAGGAGGGCAATAAGCCAATCCTTCATTACCTAGAGATAAGGCAATAATAACTATATCAGGTTTTTCTGGGGTGACAACTGAGGCAAATCGGGCGATCGTTCTGCTGACATTCGCGCCTGACTCTGATAAATTTAGGACTTGATGCCCATATTTTTGCTGCAAATCTTCTGCTAACTGCCAAGCCCAACCTCTTAATAACCAAGCTTTATAGCCCAAGGCCACAGAACTACCAATCACGACAATTTTCAGGCCGCCAGACTCTTTTTCAATGGGTTTAATATCAGTAAAATTCTTAAAGTGTCCGAAGGGATAGGGCTGTAAATAACCATAAGCACCATCATCTACAATAATAGTACCGGACTGTTCTTCACGGTTAATTGGTAGCCAACGGTTTGCACCTATAGCTTCCCATTGTCCACGGCCTTTGGCATCAATGCGTACATACTTGTATTCAACTCTTTGGCAATTATCAGACTCCAAAGAAGGCTGGATGTCAATTTCTTTATCTGTCCACCATAAAGGATAACGATCGCCACTTGTACGGAGGGGAATACATTTGGTAATATCCCACAATCCCAATTCGGGAGTAGAACCGACGATACCAATAGATTCACCAGTTTGTGTGGAGGCACTAACCTGGAATTGATACATGAGTTTTTTGCTGGTTTAGGTGTACAATGCCGTGCGTAAAGGCGGAATCCTAGCAAATACCTTGACAGACTATCACATAGAACACCTAGTGAGGATAAAAAATATGTGCATTTGTACAACATTTTTTTACAGCGATTTTCGGATAAATGAAACACATTTTTTTGTCTCACGCAGAGGCACTCCAGGAGTGTGGTCTACATGAAAAATGCTGTAAGTAGGTTAGCGTTAGAAATTGTCGTTATGGCAAGGCAAGAGGTAAGAGGCAAGAGTTAACAAGTTTTGAGCGATTTTACTTTTCTTCACATACCTTGAATTTTTTATATTCACCTACTTAATCTAAAATCTAAAATCTAAAATCTAAAATTGCCAAGGGATGACAAAGATTTTCCACGCCTGTGGCAAAATTTAGTAAAGTTGTCATATAATTAATTAATATTCCCAGCATGACCGTAACTATTCCTAATCTTCCCAGTCTTTACGAACCCTTCTCCACAGAAGCCAAATGGCAAAAATTCTGGGAAGACAATCAAGTTTACAAAGCTGACCCCCACCACAAAGGCGAACCCTACTGCGTCGTTATCCCTCCACCTAACGTTACTGGCAGTTTGCACATGGGTCACGCCTTTGAAGGGGCGATTATTGATACCCTTGTCCGTTACCACCGCATGAAGGGACGGAACACCCTGTGGCTACCGGGAACTGACCACGCCAGTATTGCAGTACAAACGATTTTAGAAAAGCAACTTAAAGCCGAAGGTAAAACTCGCCATGATTTAGGGCGGGAAAAGTTCCTAGAACGGGCTTGGCAATGGAAAGCGGAATCTGGCGGTACAATTATTAATCAGTTAAAACGGTTAGGGGTATCCGTAGACTGGACGCGGGAACGCTTTACTTTAGATGAAGGTTTATCAAAAGCAGTTTTAGAAGCATTTATTCGCCTCCATGAAGAAGGATTAATTCATCGCAGTAATTATTTAGTTAACTGGTGTCCCGCTTCTGGTTCGGCGGTGTCTGATTTGGAAGTAGAACCCAAGGAAGTCAATGGAAATCTGTGGTATTTCCGTTATCCCCTCAGTGACGGTTCTGGTTTTCTAGAAGTGGCCACAACTCGCCCGGAAACTATGTTAGGTGATACAGGTGTGGCGGTTAATCCTGATGATGACAGATATAAACACCTGATTGGCAAAACTCTGACTTTACCAATTATGAACCGCGAAATCCCCATTATTGGTGATGAATTGGTGGATGCGACTTTTGGGACTGGTTGTGTTAAGGTGACACCCGCCCATGACCCCAATGATTTTGAAATGGGTAAACGCCATGATTTGCCGTTCATTAATATTATGAATAAGGACGGCACATTAAATGAAAATGCCGGTGATTTTCAAGGTCAAGACCGCTTTGTGGCACGTAAAAATGTCGTAGCCCGTTTAGAAGCTGAGGGCGTTTTAGTCAAGGTTGAGGAATATAAACATACAGTACCTTATAGCGATCGCGGAAAAGTCCCTGTTGAACCTCTGCTTTCTACTCAGTGGTTTGTGAAAATCCGCCCCCTAGCTGATAAAACCTTAGATTTCCTTGACACTCAAGATTCCCCCGAAATTGTCCCCCAACGTTGGACTAAAGTTTATCGTGATTGGTTGGTAAATCTGCGTGATTGGTGTATTTCTCGTCAGTTGTGGTGGGGTCATCAAATCCCCGCCTGGTATGCTGTCAGCCAAACTGAAGGAGAAATTACCGACTCCACACCTTATTTTGTCGCCCGTAATGAAGCAGAAGCACTAGAAAAAGCCAAAGCCCAATTTGGGGAAGATGTTAAATTAACACAAGACCCCGATGTTTTAGATACTTGGTTTTCTTCTGGACTCTGGCCATTTTCTACTTTAGGTTGGCCCGAAGAAACCCAAGATTTAGCCACATATTATCCCACCACTACCCTAGTAACTGGTTTTGATATTATCTTTTTCTGGGTAGCTAGAATGACCATGATGGGGACACATTTTACCGGAAAAATGCCGTTTAAAACTGTCTACATTCACGGGTTAGTCAGGGATGAAAATAATAAGAAAATGTCGAAATCAGCAAATAATGGTATTGATCCTTTATTGTTGATTTCCAAATATGGAACTGATGCTTTACGCTATACCTTAATTAAGGAAGTAGCCGGGGCTGGTCAAGATATTCGCTTAGAATATGACCGCAAAAAAGATGAATCTATTTCTGTAGAAGCTTCTCGCAATTTTGCCAATAAGTTATGGAATGCTGCCCGATTTGTGATGATGAATTTGGATGGACAAACGCCAGCCCAATTAGGTAAACCCATTCCCACAGAATTGAGTGATAAGTGGATTATTTCCCGATTTAACCAAGTTGTTAAACAAACAAATCATGATATTGATAATTATGGTTTCGGGGAAGCAGCCAAGGGACTTTATGAATTTATTTGGGGTGATTTCTGTGATTGGTATATTGAATTAGTCAAATCCAGATTACAAAAAGATGCAGAACCCACATCTCGTAAAGTTGCCCAACAAATTATTGCCTATATTCTCGACGGGATTTTAAAATTACTCCATCCCTTTATGCCCCACATTACGGAGGAAATTTGGCAAACTCTTACACAACAACCAGCCGAAAATCCCCAACTTTTGCCTTTACAAGCTTATCCTGAAGTAGATGAAAATTTGATTGATTCAGCTTTAGAAACACAGTTTGACTTATTAATTGGTACAATTCGTACAATTCGCAATTTACGGGCAGAAGCAGATATTAAACCAGGCGTAAAGATTACTGCTAATTTGCAAAGTGAAAGCGAAAGTGAAAGATTTATTCTCACTGCTGGACAGGCTTATATTCAAGATTTAGCCAAAGTAGAAACTTTAACAATTGTTGATACTAATGCCGATGTCAGTCCAGTTATTACTCCAGAAGCAATTGCCCCAATTGTAGATAATGAATTTCCTAAATATTTAGATGGCATTAAGATCATCGCTATTACTATTGTTGGCTTAATTGCTTTGCGAGTAGGAGTATTTGTGGGTAATACTGCCTTAGATATTCCTCTCTTTGGTTCAAGCTTTGAAATCATTGGTTTGGGTTATACAGGTTGGTTTATTATTCGCTATTTACTCAATGCTGAAGCTAGAGAGGAATTATTAGCAAAATACTTCCCACCCAGTGAAACACCAATTGCAACACCGACAGAAACAGAATTACCACCATCTCCCACGACAGAAAAAGAAAATTCCATTGCGGGTGTTGTCGGAACTGTACAGGTAGTTATTCCTTTAAAAGGTGTCGTAGATATTGAAATTGTCCGGGCAAAATTAGAAAAAAGCTTACAAAAAGCTGAAGCGGAAGCACAATCTTTAAGTGCTAGATTAAGCAATTCTAAGTTTGTGGATAAAGCACCCCCAGATGTAGTTCAAACTACCAGAGAGACTTTAGCAGAAGCCCAAAAACAAGCAGAAATTTTACGCATACGTCTGCAAACCTTGTCTTAGTTATCGTCTGTGTAGTTCATTATTAGGTATAATGGGTGATTGGTAATTGGTAATTGGTAATTACTTTCTATTCCCTCTTGCCTCTTGCCTATTCCCTATTCCCTATTTCCTAAAAATTATGTTATGTCTAGCTCGAGTACATAAAAATGATTTTTTAGATCAGTATCAATTACGTTTATTAGCCCGTTAAGAATCAGAAAATTTTTGGTTAACAATTTCCGAGGAAACTTTAATTCTTTTGGGAAAAGGTAATGCTATGAGTAATAATTTATTAGTATTAGTTGAACTATCTCCTACAGGTGAAATTGCAGGAGTTGAAGATGCTACACCCTGGGTAATTAATTTAGTGCAGACCTATCTTTCTACAGGTATTACTCCCGAATTTCTCAAACAAGAAGCCGAAAAAGTCGAAAGTTGGCAACAAAATTTAACTTTACAAAATCAAGATTTAGCCCGTCGTAGTTTAGAATTGGAAGCCCGTCGGGAACAAATTGAAGCTTTAGAAGAAAGTCTCAAACGTGAAAGAAATGGACGTGAACAAACAGAAGCGTAAATACAGCATAATTCAGGAGTTTTCTAGGTAAGCAGAATTGATTATATGGAACTAATATTTGATATTTGAAATATACGTATAGTGGGCAATGTCCAACCCACAAGACTTAAAACTTTTCAAATACAGCACTTACCGGTGTAATGAGGTACACTTGATTTTGAGACAGAATGTAAAGTTCAATAACTAAGAAGATTAGACTGTACCTCACAACAGAGGAATCTGCTGTATCATTTATAATTCCTATCGTCCCTCTTGCCTTTTACCCCACATTCCGCACCCACAACTGTCACACCCCAAGGAAACGGATGTATTTAGTACATAAGACCTAATTGTTGAAAGAATTTGTTGAAGCTAAATAGAAATAATTACTATTAAGTTAGAAATACAGTTAAGAAACATGACT
>JBJTUF010000323.1:0-32008 GCA_046080565.1 Cuspidothrix sp.
TTGCATCTACGCCAATACAGGGAAAATAGAAGAAGCGATCGCCCTCTAGCAAGAGTCTTTACAACTTACTGAAAGCATTGGGGATGTGCAAGGAAAAGCCGCTACTTTGCACCAATTAGCTGGTATCTACGCCAATACAGGGAAAATAGAAGATGCGATCGCCCTCTACCAAGAGTCTTTACAACTTACTGAAAGCATTGGGGATGTGCAAGGAAAAGCCGCTACTTTGCACCAATTAGCTGGTATCTACGCCAACACAGGGAAAATAGAAGATGCGATCGCCCTCTACCAACAGTCTTTACAACTTCAAGAAAGCATTGGGGATGTGCAAGGAAAAGCGATAACATTGGCAATGTTGGGGCAATTGTTAGCATATCAAAAAGGGGATTTTGTGACTGCATTGGAATATTTACAGGAGTCTTTAGAGATATTGCAACTCGTCAAATCTCCCGATGCGGAAACAGTGAAGGGATTTATTAATAATGTGCAACAAATGGCAAACGGTTAAGGTAGTTTCTTAAACTTCCAAACTTTGATAACATTGTAAAGAATCTGCGTCTATCTGCGTTTAATTATTACTGCTTGTATCTCACCTGAATGGGAATTGCTATAATAGTTAGCCCCTAATTTTTAACTTCCCCATCATCAATCCATGACCAAAAAAGTAGACATTGGTAGTAAACGCTTAATAAGTCTCGCCCCCGATAATTGGGTACAATGGGTAACACAAAGAAAAGATATTCGCGTCAAAGAATTTATTTCCTCAGAATTTCAATGGATCAGCCGCGATAATGACGTACTAATTAAAGCTGAAAACCCAGAAGGGGAGTTTTTAATTCTCAATGAGCTACAATTGCGTTATACCGAGAAAGTTCCGCTGAGAATGACGGCTTATATAGCTTTAGCACGGGAACGTTATAAATTACCCGTTTATCCTGTACTAATCAATATTTTACCCCACGTCAAAACACCCAACATTCCCAACTTCTATGAACAAGAATTTATGGGAATAAAGAGTTATCAAGACTATCGGGTAATTAATCTCTGGGAAATTGAAGCTAGTTTAGTATTTCAACAAAACTTAACAACTTTATTACCCTTTATACCAATTCTCAAAGGAGGAGGCGAAGAAGCAGTTGTCACAGAAGCAGTAATTAAACTGCGAGAAAATGAACAGTTAAGCGAATTAGAACCCTTATTATCATTTTTTGCATCCTTTGTCCTAGAAATACCAATAGTTCAACAAATCATGAGGTGGGATATGACAGTATTAAGAGAATCACCCTGGTATAACGAAATCCTCAAACAAGGTTTACAAGAAGGTTTACAACAAGGTGAACAGCGAGGTAAACAAAAAGGAGAAGCTAATTTAATTATTCGTTTATTATCAAAGCGTTTTGGTAATCTAGATCCAAAAGTTCTATCACAAATTTGCCAGTTATCAAGTCCTCAATTAGAAACATTAGGAGAAAGTATTTTTGATTTTTCTGCTATGGCTGATTTAGAAACATGGTTACAACAAAATACTGACTAAAAAAGTGCGATCATAGATACAGTTGCATCTACGCCAATACAGGGAAAATAGAAGATGCGATCGCCCTCTACCAACAGTCTTTACAACTTACTGAAAGCATTGGAGATGTGCAAGGAAAAGCCGCTACTTTGAACAATTTAGGTTATATCTACGCCAACACAGGGAAAATAGAAGATGCGATCGCCCTCTACCAAGAGTCTTTACAACTTAAAGAAAGCATTGGCAATGTGCAAGGAAAAGCGATAACGTTGGCAATGTTGGGACAGTTGTTAGCATATCAAAAAGGGGATTTTGTGACTGCACTGGCATATTTACAGGAGTCTTTGGAGATATTTCAGCGTATTCAATCTCCCAATGCAGAAACAGTGAAGGGAATTATTAATGATGTGCAACAAATGGCAAACGGTTAAGGTACTTTCTATCTATAAAATAAAAATAGTGGTATAATTTATAAACAATATATTTAAGCAACTACAAGAATATGCAACAATTAATCATTCAAGTGGCTGATAAAGAAAAAGCAGAGATGCTATTAAAAATTATTTATGCTTTAGATTTTGTCAACTCTGTAGAAGTCGTAGAAGATAATACAAATATAGCTGATAATCAACAAGACTTTTTTGCCTTAGCTGGAATCTGGGAAACTAGAAATATTACCACTGAATCCATTCGTCAACAAGCATGGAAAACAGAAAATAAATGATTTTATGTGATACAAATATTCTCATAGAATTTTATAAAAACAACTCTCAAGTTATCTCTGAACTACATTTTCTGGGCATAAATCAATTAGCTATTAGTTCTATTACTCAAGCTGAATTATATTATGGTACTATCAATAATGTGGAGTTGAGAAAAATTAAAAACCATTTAAAACTTGTTCATCTAGTCTTACAGCGAGTTTTGGGGGCAACCACGGGGGGTTTGGGGCAACCACGGGGGGTTTGGGGCAACCACGGGGGGTTTGGGGCAACCACGGGGGGTTTGCCCCTACTGATGTTACAGTTTAAGCTGTTCTAGTTGTTTAGTTTGTTCATCTAGTCTCACAACCAAGCGATCGCAGACTAAATCACACAATTGAAATAAAATCGGATCAGCTATCTCGTAGATTACACTCACTCCTTCCGGTCTTCTTTTCACAATTCCCGCTTGGGCTAAAACCTTCAGATGCTTGGATACATTAGCCTGTCCTAAACCAGTATCCATAATAATTTCAGTCACATTTTTTGCACCAGTTTTCAAACAACATAATACTTGCAAGCGGCTAACCTCTGAAAGTACCTTGAAATAATCAGCAACTTGTCTAAGTGCGTCTGGTAAAGCTTCTGACATAGGAAAATTAAATATTTGATTGACAATTCTCTATTTTTTATTCTACTATATGGCTATATAATAGGAACAAACAGTAAAGAAGATAACGAAAATCTTATTACGCCAACTATTGGACAAAGACTAAAGTACATATACTTACCTCATTGCTGACAAAAACACAACAGCAGCTATCCTCATAGATTTTTTATAAGTACCTGGACAGAATTAATTACACAATGTCATTGCTTTAGCAAAGCGTGGCGTTAGCCGTATGGAATGAAGTGAAATAACGCAATCTCAACCCTTGGGATTGCTTCGCTTTGCTCGCAATGACTGTAAATATTTTTGTCCCATTACTTATAAACCATTCTTTTAATAACCTTTAATGATAAACATATTTTGGTAATATTTACATCAGATTCCTAGTGCATAATTGTCCCATCCGGCATCATTGTTTCGCGCAGATTTGCACCTGTGAGATTTGTTGTACTCATCTCTGCTCTGAGTAAAGTAGCTTTAGTTAAATTAGCACCAGTTAAATCAGTTTTCGCTAAATACGCACTTACTAAGTCTGCTTCCGTTAAATTAGCTCCTCGCAAATTTGCCCGACTTAAATCCGCTTTACTTAATCTAGCCTCACTCATATTTGCCCGCATAAGCTTAGTTTTAGTCAATAAAGCATTAGGCAAAATCGCCCCATGTAAGTTCACATCTATTAATTCAGCTTCATTAAGATTTGCCTTCTCTAATCTAGCATTGGTCAAGTTAGCACCATTCAAAATTGCTCCTTCCAGATTAGTTTGGGTTAAAGTAGCATTTTGCAAAATTGCCCCAGTCAAATTAGCGTAACTCAGATCGGCATCACGTAGCATCACTTCAGTTAAATTCGCACCTCTTAGATCCACTTTTGCTAAATTAGCACCACTTAAATCAGCACCACGCAGATCGACTTTATGTAGTTTTGCACCTCGCAGAATAGCAGAATAAACTCTCTTTTCCTCTCGCAGGTTAGCACCTCTAAGACAAGTACCTGTGAGATTAGCGCCACTTAAATCAGCGCCACGCAGATCAGCACCTATAAGATTAGCATCTAGCAAGTCAGCCAAAGTTAAATTAGCATTTCGTAAATCAGCATTTTGTAAAGTTGCACCATGCAAATCCGCATCATGTAAATTAGCACCGAGCAAATGAGCTTGATTAAGATTTGCACCACTCAATTTTGCCGAAGCTAAATTAGCATAACTGAGAACAGCGCGATTCAAATAAGCAAAAATGAGGATAGCATTGGATAAATTTGCTTGCTTGAAACCAATACCAATCAAATCTGCACCAAATAGATTGATACCATTTAAGTTAGCTTGATTGAAGTTTGTATCTCCGTTCGCATATCGTTGTAAAAGTTCATTGACATCCATATATTTTTACTCTTAATTATTAGGGCTAATTCCTAACACTTACAGCTTATACCAATTCTGTATGAAGATGCACAAAACAATACTCCCCTGTAGTCCCCCCTTGCAAGGGAACAAAGCCAGGGGATAAACATAAGCAGCTTCACATAGAATTGGTATTAATTATAATAGTATGCACTTAAATGATATACAAAATTGACCGAACGAAATCTTTTTAATTTTGTCACCTGTCACCTGTCTTATTATCTTGTGTTGGTGGTACTATCAGTTGACAAGTGCTATCCTCATCACTAGCATCATAAAAATCATCAATGTCACTCAGATCAAATTGATAATTAGACTGAGGTGAGGCGTGAATTTCTAAAGATGGGTTACTGTAACTAGGCTGATTTTGGGTTTCCTCTGGGGGTATTTCCGGGTAAAACCGTTTGATAAATTGGATTAAGGTACTACCTGCTTGAGTATTTTCCTCTGGGTCGCCTAAAGATATAACAGCATTATTAATTTTCTGTTCAAAATGTCGAATTGTTGGGCAAGAATCAAATAATTTTTGCAATAAAGTATCAAGCTTTTGTGATCGCAATTTAAACCAATCTTGTTCATTAAAACTAAATTTTCTATGGAGGGCAGAAAATAAAATTATTTTCGCTCGCAAAGGGTTAGTATATTGCATAATATTTTGGCGAACATCAAATTGATTGTATGCCAATTTTTTGGGGATATTTACAGTTTGATTAATAGGATTAACTGTATTTAATGCTATGGTTTCAGATTGAGTAGATTGAATTATAGGTTGATTAACTATGACATGAGTTTGTTCTTCTAAATTATCTGGTATAGGAAATATGTCTGTTTGTTGCTCAAATATCACATATAATTTTTGTATTTCATTAGTAATGATACTGGCAATCATAGAGTATTCACCTGGTTTATTTAGAGTATTTACAATAGCGGATAAACTTGCTTTTAACTTGTCTAAACTAGGATTTAAATAACATAATTCCTGAATTAATTCAGATAATTTGAATTTATCTAGCTGAGATTGATCATTTTCCCAAATATTTTTAGCAACACAGAAAATCAACTTTTTAATTCGTTTAGATTGTTCATGATGTTCTAGATATTGTGTGATTTGATCAAGACTAGATGGGGTCATATTTAAAATTTCCGTTATCTGAATTTGTGTAACTATTTTAGTACGATAAAATTGAGATATGGGAATCCGGTTTGATTGCTGATAGCGAAGCGTGGAGTTAGCTATATTTTCCTAGGTAGGAAGGGAAGAGGCAAGAGTTTTGTATGGCTACGCAAGCTATCAAAAATCAAATATGAGTCCTATATAATGTAATAAATTAAGCCCTACCACTACCAATAAAATATAACAGTGCCATCCGTACAGCAACACCGCTAGTAACTTGATCTTGAATTAAACTAAATTCAGGATCATCCATTAAATCTGAACTAATTTCCACACCTCGATTTACTGGGCCTGGATGCAATACTTTAACGTTAGGTTTACATAATTTTAATTTATTGCGGGTAATGCCAAATAGTTGATGATATTCTCGTAAACTGGGTAATAAATTGGCTGTCATCCGTTCTTTTTGTAAACGCAAAGTCATGACAAAATCAGCATTTTCTAAGGCTGGTTCTAGTTGCCAATGGGTAAATAAACGGTCAGAATTTTCTTTTCCTTCTAAATATTCAGTAAAGAATTTAGGTAATAAAGTTGGTGGTGCGGCTAGATGTACTTCTGCACCACTGGCGGTTAAACTCCAAATATTAGAACGGGCTACACGGGAATGTAAAATATCACCAACAATAGCTATTTTTTTACCTGCTAATAATTCTATGCGGGGCTGTTCTGGGTCAATTAAACTACAAATTGTAAATAAATCTAATAATCCTTGAGATGGGTGTTCATGTTGTCCATCACCAGCGTTGAGGACGCTAACTTTAACATCTAAACGATCCATTTCTTGAGCGATCGCTTGCGGAGCTCCTGCATCTTTATGGCGTATAACCATAATATCTGTACCCATAGCTAAATAGGTTTTTGCAGTATCTAAAATTGTTTCTCCCTTAGTCATCGAAGATGTAGCCGCAGAAAAATTAAGAGTATCTGCACTCAGTCGTTTGGCTGCTATTTCAAAACTACTACGAGTGCGGGTAGAAGGTTCAAAAAATAAATTAGCGACCACCTGTCCCTGTAGTGTGGGAACTTTCTTTGTCCGTCGTGATAGTACCTCTTGAAACGAGGCCGCAGTTTGTAAAACAGCGTTATATTCAGCCGTTGTAAAATCAGCCAGAGAAAGAATATGATGACGATTCCAAGTAGTTGTAGGCATAAATAAGTATGACGATGAATTACAAATAATAATACTGAGTATTTTTACAGTTTGTGGATTTGTATATGTTATTTTAGTGTAACAAAACTTGGATCGCACCAACAATTTATGCTGGTGCAAAGTGACATCTTTGCCATCCTATGGTTTTAAGACATTATCAGCAAACTGTCCTTGGACATTACCAGCAGGAGCATACTGACACACCACATAGAAGGCGTTATACTTAATGCCGTTAATAGTTTTAATCCCCTGTGCTACACCAGATCCTAATTGAGTGCTATTTTTCCAAATTACCTGAGTAAAATGCCCAGTTTGGCTAGAAAACGCTGGATTAGCATAATTATACGCCGAAATTTCATCATACCAATTCTTGACGGCAGCATTGGCTAAAGCAGTTATGTCTACAGATGTTGCTGTAGTATAGGAAACATATAAATTTTCCCCAGCATTATTCCGTTGAGTAGGACTACTATGTTGGAAAAGTGTATTAGCAGCTAAATATTCAGCCCAAGCTTGAGCAGTATTGTTCAAGGAATCACTTATAGTCATTCGAGGACTACGGTGTGTACTTCGGTAACTATTATGTTTAGCAACCGCAGCAGTACGTAGAGTTGCTAAGTCTAGTAATTGATTCATTTGGTCTTTGATGATCAGGGTAGATTTTTGCACCAAGATTTAGTGTATTTCCGATCAGGCTTAAAAACAATTAGTAGTATATATAACTTAAAATATAGTAATTCTTAATGATTTAGGAGTTACCCATTAACAAGAAAATCTAAATATATATAAACTGAAACCTATATTTATCTTAGGGGTTTAACGGTGCTAAATTCCTATAATATTATTATTTTCAGGATCAATATAATCAGGGATTAAAGACTAGCAAGCTATATAATTGTTAATAGATAGGATGGTTAATTTGTACAGTGTGTAAGTCCTATCATTTATGAATTTTTCCTGTTCTTTCTCCCAAATATAAACTTGATTTTGCACAACTACTTAACATTGAATAGGATTAAATATTGTTGGAACAAAGAAAAATCCAATTCTTTTTATACTTGTTTGATAATTCCTGTTCCCTATTTTCTCTCAACTACAATTATCCTTAGTAGCTACTGGTATAATTAATCCTTCTTTGGCCATAATTGCACCGGAAAAACTCGCTAAGGCTTGTTCACCTATACGATCTAAATAATCATCATTGTGGGCTGGATCATGGTGATAAATTGCTAAAGTTTTGACACCAGCGGCTTTAGCAACTTTGATCGCTTCTTGCCAAGTGGAATGTCCCCAACCAATTTTGGGTGATTTGGGATCGGTGTATTCTTGATCAGAATATGTAGAATCATAAATAAGTACATCAGCATTGCGAGCTAACCATAATACATTTTCATCTATATGATCAGGATAATGTTCAGTATCGGTAATATAAACAGCAGCACCACCTCGCCAATTGACTCGATATCCTACTGCTTCACCGGGATGATTTAAATGATCAGTTTCTATGATAATGTCGTCAATTTCGATGGACTCTCCGATTTGCACATTATGAAAACTCAAGTTAGACTGCATAATCTGTAAAGGTACAGGGAAATTAGGATGCAGCATTTGATCATTTAAACGCTGTTCTATGGTTGAGCCGTCTGGGGCGATCGCTCCATATATATGAAATTTATTACCACTAATAAAAGCTGGAGTAAAAAAGGGAAATCCTTGAATATGATCCCAGTGGGAATGAGTAAAAAATATATGACCTTCTACTGGCATTTTCGGTAACAAGGATTTACCTAATACGTGTAATCCCGTGCCAGCATCGAAAATCAATCTTTTACCACCTACTTCCATAGAAACACAAGGAGTATTACCTCCATAGCGGACGGTTTCTAAGCCTGGACTGGGGATGCTACCCCTAACGCCCCAAAATTGTACATTAAATTCTTTTTCTATCGTAGACATGGGTATTGTTGGCTAGACTCAGTGGGGGAACAATCAAAACAAAGGAATTGAAATTTACTTGGCTATATGCTGTTTGACAACTTTGATTGTTTAAAACAACATTCTTAAGATGAAAAAAGGCTGTATTTTTTAACAAATGAAGCTACTCTCACCAAAGTTTGGGCAGAATAAGCAATCACGAATAATTATATAACTCTTTTTTCATACATTCTATTGTATATAGTTTACTACAGTTACTTCAGTATTTGTCGGTAAATATTGACTAAAGCTACTGAAAACAATGTTTTGGCTTCAGATTAATTTAACTCCATCTACGGAAATTGCAACTGCCACTGGGATAGTTGATTGAATCCATAACCGTAAGTGAGATTGTACTGTAAAGGGGTAATACTAATATAGTTTTGTGGAATGACATGAACATCCAGGGGTATATCTGTAGGTAAATTCAATTCTATGGGTGGTTCAACATCTTCTATTACCTCACCAGTTAACCAGTAATAGGTTTTCCCCCTGGGGTCAGTGCGTTGATCAAAAACATCCACATAGCGTCTAATACCTTGTCTGGTAAAGACAACACCAGCAAATTCTTCCCAGGATACTGGCGGAATATTCACATTCAGTAACATTAAATTTGCCAAAGGTTCAGTAGCAATTTTAGCAACTAATGTTTCCGCAAATTTCGCGGCTGGTTCAAAGTCTTTGTGAATATGACTGGCTAGGCTAAAAGCAATACTGGGAATACCTTCTATCAGACCTTCCATAGCTGCCGAAACAGTACCAGAATAGAGAATCTCTGTTCCCATATTTGCACCTTGATTAATTCCAGATAAAACTAATTCCGGTGGAGAATCTAATAAAGCCCATAAAGCTAATTTTACACAGTCGGAAGGCGTACCATCACAAGCCCAAGCTTTAACATGGGGATGAAACAGCGATTCTACTGGTTCAGCGCGAATGGGCTGCTGTAAAGTTAAACCATGCCCGGTGGCCGAACGCTCCCTGTCTGGACAAACTACTGTCACTTCATGACCCGCTATGGCTAAGGTATTAGCTAAGGCCCGAACACCCATAGCCGCAATACCATCATCATTACTAATTAGTAGTTTCATATTTAGATTAGTTATTGGTCATTAGTCATTTTAGTTATTACTTATGTATATCATTAGTCATTGATTTTAACTGCCTTGTCAGTGTCTTGTGTCACACCTGAGCAAAAAAATTAAGAGTCTTCTATACTTAGCTATGGTAATATACTTCAAGTTCAGACTTTTAGGTTAGTGTAGGCAACGAGCGTTACTCCTCAACGACGACATAAACTGAGCTTTAAGTCCCCCTTTTTTCCTTTACTTTGTCTCAATAGCTATTTTTAGCACCAATGTACTTAACATTTCTTATGTAATAGTGTTCACTATGTGTCTTACTATTCATACCTAAATGAACCTTCCGTATTTTTGTATGTAAAAATTATTAAATCATTTCAGTGATAGTTTTTCCACATTACTACGTGCATTTATGGTTGATCTGACTGTTGCTATTCGTACATATAATGGAGAAAAATACCTGCGTGAGTTGTTAGATAAATTGCGATCGCAGATCAACACAGACAATATTATCTGGGAAATTGTAGTAGTTGATAATAATAGTACCGATAACACAGCAAAGATTATTCAAGAGTACCAGTTAAAAGATTCAAAGCATTGTCCTATTAACTATTACTTTGAATCAAGACAGGGTGCATCCTTTGCTCGAGCAAAAGCTATGCAAGAGGCTAAAGCTCCTTTAGTTGGCTTTTTGGATGATGACAATTTGGTAAAGTAGTATTTGGGGTGATGTGAAAACTCCCAAAGGGTTTAGTAATGGTGCAATGTGGCCTTCTCTATTTACTGGTGTCAATTCGAGTAAACATGGTAGATATAATTATCTGAGTATTAAGCCTGGTACATACAATTTTAATCATCTTTTTGAGGAAGATACTGACTATCAAATATCACCTTTTTGGGTTGATTTGAGCAAACAGGGAAAACGAGTGGGAATTGTTGATGTACCTAGAGCGCCTCTGACTCCAGACATTAATGGATTTCAAATAGCTGATTGGTTAACTCACGACCGTCGGAATGCTATAACTAGAAGTTATCCAGAAAATTTAGCCAAAAATATAATTGAAACTTTTGGTGAGGATGAAATTCAGCTAAATCAGATTTATCATGGGCAGGCTTTAGATCGATTACCAGATATTATTGTCACCTGGAATAGAGAATATCCTATTAGATTAGTTAGCTCAGAAGAACTAGGGCAGTTTGAAGTTGAATGCTATACACATAGAACTGGAGAACACAACGAGCGTGCAATATTTTGGCTTAATAGTTCATCTTTAATATCAAATTAATATGAAGCTGCATAGAATAAAATATCAAGAATAATTAAACGCAGATGGACGCAGATGAACACAGATAAAGATGGATTAATCAATGGATTTCAAGATTATGTGCAGCTTCATATAAAATTGGTATAGAAGAAACATACAATAACATCTTGGGAAGTTTTCCAGCAGTGAAATAATGTCTATTGATTAGTCATCTTGAAAGAGCTATTTATAAAATCATTCCAATTCCCTGCTCCCTACTATAGACTTATGACTAATGACTAAAATAACTAATTAGCAATGACGAACAATTTAGAGGATCAACTTTTAGCATTACGCCAAGAAGGGGAAAAAGCGATCGCTGCGGCCGATAGTCTCGAACGCCTAGAAGAACTCAGAGTTAACTATCTGGGCAAAAAAGGCCAACTAGGAGCGCTATTGCGAAGCATGGGACAAATGAGTGCTGAAGAACGTCCGAAAATTGGGGCGATCGCCAACACCGTCAAAGAAGCCATCCAAAACAGCCTAGATCAACAACGTACATCCTTAGAAAACGCTCAAATTCAGGCACAGCTAGAAGCTGAAACCCTAGATGTCACCATGCCCGGTACTTATCGTCCCCAAGGTCGCATTCACCCCCTCAACGGCATCATTGATAAAACCCTAGATATCTTTGTTGGCATGGGTTACACCGTTGCCCAAGGATCAGAAATGGAAACCGACTACTACAATTTTGAGGCTCTCAACACCCCTCAAGATCACCCCGCCCGCGATATGCAAGACACCTTCTACCTCCCAGATGGTAACTTACTCCGAACTCATACTTCCTCAGTGCAAATTCGCTACATGGAAAAGGAAGAACCACCCATTCGAGTAGTTGCCCCTGGTCGCGTGTATCGCAGAGATGATGTAGATGCCACCCACTCCGCAGTTTTCCATCAAATTGAACTCTTAGCAGTAGATGAAGGACTCACTTTTACAGACCTCAAAGGTACTGTAAAAATATTTCTACAATCAATGTTTGGCGACCTACCCATTCGGTTTCGTGCCAGTTACTTCCCCTTTACCGAACCTTCCGCCGAAGTAGACCTCCAGTGGAAAGGACGCTGGTTAGAAGTCATGGGTTGCGGCATGGTTGACCCCCACGTATTAAAAGCCGTAGGTTATGACCCCGAAGTATATAGCGGTTTTGCCGCCGGTTTTGGTGTCGAACGTTTTGCCATGGTATTACACCAAATTGATGATATTCGCCGCTTATATAACAGCGACTTGCGCTTTTTACAGCAATTTTAAATTACAAACGTTTGACACTTGACTATTGCCTCCTGCCTATTGCCTTTTGCCTCCTGCCTATTGCCTTTTGCTTTTAGAAACTTGACAAACTAGCAGTCAATCAAGTAATATATTAGATTGTCTGTCTAGTCTAGTTCCTGCTCGGATCAGGTAGACATACTGCAAAAGCTGGCAAAATTTAGCAAATAGCCTCTTTACTACAGGAGACTACAGCCAGCTACCTGTACGGCACATCAAGGACAATTTAATTTAATGACCTACGCAATTATTGAAACCGGCGGTAAACAACTCAAAGTAGAAGCAGGTCGTTTTTACGACATTGAACTGCTCCACGCCGAAGCAGATGAAAAAGTTACCATCAACTCAGTATTACTTGTCAACCACGACGGCCAACTGTCTATTGGACAACCATTAGTCACAGGCGCAACAGTCGAAGGGACAATTATGCGACACCTCAGAGGTCGCAAAGTCCTGGTTTATAAGATGAAACCTAAAAAGAAAACCCGCAAAAAACGCGGGCATCGCCAGGAAATCACCAGATTTTTGATTAATTCTATCAATCTTAACGGTGAAGTATTAGCTTATGCAGATGCCCCAACTGGTGCAGAAAACCCAGTTATTGAGGCTGACTTCCCCGCAGAAGCTAGTGAAGAATAAATAGGGAAGAGGCAAGAGAAATTAAGTAGAACTCGTACAGAATTTATTCAGCAATTCTGACTCGGTGACTCCTGAATTTAGTTCGATAATAAATACAATAAATAGAAACAAGAGGAAATCATGGCTCATAAGAAGGGAACAGGTAGTACACGAAACGGTCGTGACTCGAATGCTCAACGGTTAGGCGTAAAACGTTATGGTGGACAAACTGTACGCGCAGGTAATATCCTAATTCGTCAACGTGGTACTAAAGTTCATCCTGGTAACAACGTTGGTATTGGTAGTGATGACACATTATTTGCTTTAGTTGATGGTGTAGTTACCTTTGAAAGAAAGGGTAAAAGCCAAAAGAAAGTTAGCGTTTATCCAGTAGCAGTAGAAGCTGTAGCGAGCTAGTGATTTATTATTCATTAGACATTTGGTAGTAATTAAATTTGGGTGTTTTGAAACCCTTGTAGAGACTTTGTATGCAACGTCTCTACATTAATTTTTACCATCTGTCTAATAAGGTAAGTTGCTAGTTATAAATATTCAGGTTTATTTCTTGATTAGATCCCCCCTTAGAAAGCAGCAGGGCTGTTTCAGTCCCTAAAAGGTACATAATGTCAAGATTCGATTTTGGCGGCTTGCAGCAGCGCTTACCCTATCGCTCTGATTTTCCGGAGAAAAATTTGTGATTTTTGAATCAATTATCTAAGGTTGACATCAATTTTATTTCAAAAATGATCACTAAAGATATTGACAAATGTACCTTCTTGAACGAATGAAACAGCCCTGCTCTTCCCCCCTCCAGGAAAAGACTTTTTGCTGTTAACCCTAATTAATTAGGGCTTACCCATGAATAATGGAATATCGAACCGCAAAGGACGTACCAGGACACAGAGGAATAAAAGTTTCAGGGGATTTTTGTGTAAGTCCTGTTAATGATTGGTGAGTAATTTCAAATGTACTTGTTGATGAGTGCGCCCAGTCCTAAACCTAAAAGCGAAGAAAAAGATATACAAGCAAAAGTAAGTCCTGGTTTTAAATCAACAGCTTGAAAATCTATTTTAGCTAAGATAGTGGCACATAAAATGAGCAACGTATCCAGAAACACCCGAAACCACGCAATCATCAGGAAAAATAGGAAAGCTGCTAAGACGGTAATACCAAAAGTCCTGGGATTGGTTTTAAAAAAGATATCAGAATATTCTCTGAGTTTAAATCCAGGATTGGTTAAACAGACAAGGAATAATAAAATACTGACAACTGTTATTAACCATATATACCAATGGGATTTATCTTCAAAGATAACCCAACCTAATGTACTATAACTCATCAATACAAGAACAAGCGCAAACCAGGGGATTTTTTTGAAGGTTAACATATAGTTAAGAGTCAGAATTTCAGAATTTAGGAGTATGGCTTACGCCACGCAAGCTATCGGCAGATTACATAAACGCTATCAGGAGCCAGAGAGGTGTTTTGGATGTTTACGCACTCCGCGCTGTACCTAATGAGACGACTTTTCACCCAGTTCTAAGTATCTAAATTTTATGATCCTAAGATACCTGAACATATAAGGTTTTTAAATGTTAAATTCTCTCTCTGGTTGAGAATTTTGAAAGAATAAAATCAACATTTAGTTAAATATGTTCATAAATATTTGTAAACTGTTAGCAGTTGAGTAGCCATTTGGCATATCATTAAGGATTTATCATGAAACAACTTGTTCTTGTTGAACGCATAAGCATAATTGGCCATCTCGTTTCTATGGTATTTGGGCTGGTCGGGATATTAGTTGTTATTCCCAATGCTGAAATCATTAGCGGCTTATCAGAGTTTGTCCAAAAAGCTATGGAGTTGAGTATGGCGGGCGGTGGTGTCACATACATGATTTTAGGAGCGCTGGGAGTATTCCTATTTGCATACCGCACTTTAGGCTTAGGACGGGCTTTAGGATTTTTAATCCCATCTGTATTAATTTCCTTAACCAGTGAATTATTGGGAACTAGCACAGGTTTTCCCTTTGGTCACTATAGCTATTTAAGTGGTTTGGGTTATAAAATTTCTGGGTTAGTACCTTTTACAATCCCTCTCTCATGGTTTTATGTAGGATGTGTTGCCTATATATTAGCTCGTGCAGGGTTAGAAGTAGACAGAAAACCTAGTTTCTTGCGTCATGTTGCTGCAATTTTGTTAGGTGCTTTACTACTCACATCTTGGGATTTTGTTCTTGACCCAGCCATGAGTCAAACTGCTTTGCCTTTCTGGTACTGGCAACAACCTGGGGCTTTCTTTGGGATGCCTTACCAAAACTTTGCCGGTTGGATGGGTACAGGTTCTTTATTCATGACTGTAGCTGCCTTTTTATGGAGCAAAAACCCCATTAAATTAGACCATTATCAAGTAAATGTGCCTTTATTGGTTTATTTGGGTAACTTTGGTTTTGCTACCGTTATGAGTTTAGCGGCTGGGTTTTCTATTCCTGTATTGCTAGGTTTAGCATTAGGTGTTGCTCCGGCTGTGTGGTTGTGGTCTAAAGGTTCTAGCGTATCGGCAACTGTAAATATGGAAACAGCGTCAGAGGAAGTGGCTGTTGCTAATGTGAAAGTTGCTTTTAAATAGGGAATAGGGAAGAGGAGAAGAAATTTTTTGATTACCTCTTCCAATTACACAATAAGAGAGTATTAGAAATAAGTAGGGGTTTAGCAGTGCTAAACCCCTATGTCCTTATTACAGATTGAGAATTTTTGGTTATTCCGTAGATTTTATGGGGAAAATGGCTTTGGTAAGTGCAATGATTTTCGTTTACGTGGTTTAGTAAACTAGCACTTTTCTATTAATTAATTTTCTATAAGTAGTCGTGCAAAATAAATTTTATACTTGGGCGAGGGAACAGAAAGAATCAGGTAAGGTTTACAAAGATTTTTTGTTTGTTTTCAAAATGTTACATTAATTTTGCTCAGGTACTTATGTCTAATAAATTTAGAGAATTTATCCAAAAAGTAGGTAGTGGCAGTCACACATCAGAAAATTTAACCCGTGCTGAAGCAGCTACGGCAACAAAAATGATGTTATTGGGTGAAGCGACACCGGTGCAAATTGGGGCGTTTTTAATAGCCCATCGGATTAAACGTCCGACTGGGGAAGAGTTAGCGGGGATGTTAGATACTTACGATGAACTGGGTCCCAAGTTGCAAACAATAGGAAAGTCTGTGATCGTTTTGGGTATACCCTATGATGGCAGAACGCGGACTGCACCAATTAATGTCATTACTGCTTTGTTATTAGCTGCGACAGAAAAAGCTGTAATTATGCACGGGGGTGGTGCCTCTGGCGAGCGAAGCTATCGCTTACCGACTAAATATGGTTTACCTTTAATTGAGATTTGGCAAGGTTTAGGAATAGATTGGACTAATTTAACATTGGCACAAACTCAGCAGGTGTTTGAGTCTACAGGAATTGGCTTTGTTTATACACCAAGGCATTTTCCTTTAAATCAAGTTTTGTGGGAATATCGGGATCAGTTGGGTAAACGTCCACCACTGGCGACAATGGAATTAATTTGGTGTCCTTATGTCGGTGATGCTCATATTATTGCGGGTTTTGTTCATCCCCCGACGGAGGGAATGTTTCAAGAGGCGTTGAAATTAAAGTGTGTGAGTAAATATACTTTTATCAAGGGTTTAGAGGGCAGTTGTGATTTACCACGCGATCGCACAGCTATTATTGGCTTATCTTCATCCGATTCAGCAACATTAACGCGGTTACAGCTTGCACCTCGTGAATATGGCGTGATTCCAAAAAATGTTCCTTTATCTACCACAGAACAGTTAATCCAGGATATACAAGCAGTTTTAACCGGAAAACCTGGTGAATTAATGCAAACAGCCCTATGGAATGGAGGGTTTTATCTATGGCGGAGTGGTATTTGTCCAGACATCCCAACTGCCATGGATAGAGCAGCCGAATTAATTACCACTGGTGTAGTAGCTGCTAAATTACAACAAATCAAGATATTTATTGATTCAATCCATTAGCTGTCAGTAATGGTAAGTAGTTGCACAAAATATACTTATAGGACTTATATCAAGTCCGGTCAATCACTATAGATTTTCCATGTCTCTACATGACTAAAGACAGTGCATATTCATAAAGAAATGGAATTAATTAATAGTTAATATAAGTCCTTCACGAGCAAATAAAGCTTTGGGGAATACAGACTGTAGTTGAGTTTGTACAGAGTCAAGAAAATTATCGTGATCATCAGGATGATGATAGGAGATAACTAACCTTTTAACACCAGCTTTTTGTGCCATATCTACAGCAATTTGCCAAAAGGAATCGGCTGCTTCATGTTTATTTTCTGTAGGTGGCGTATAGGTAGCATTAGTAATCCATAAATCAGCATCTTCAATCATTTCTAAAATTTGTGTTTGCTCATCTGCATGAATTAGTTTATGCAAATCCGTCGCATAAGCTACATTCCACCCTTGCCAGTTGACACGATAGCCAATAGAACGCTGAGTTTTATTGATTAATCCCGTTTTAATCGTGACATCATTTAATTCGATTAATTTCCCTGGAGTCAGATTATAAAATTCTAATCTTGATTGCATCACTTGTAAGGGATAGGGAAAGTGGGGCTGGAGCATTTGATCACATAGACATTGCTTGATAGATGCCCCATTGGAAGCGGCTGTTCCATATATATGAAAATAATTACCAGCAATAAAGGCTGGTGCGAAAAAAGGAAAGCCTTGGATACGATTGGACTGAGAATTGGTAAAAAATAAATGGGCTTCCAAGGGTTGGTGGAGGTCTTGCCAGTTTGCACCCAGGATGCGTAATCCAGTTCCTCCATCAAAAATTAAGCGTTTTCCAGCCACAGACATTTCCACACACCCAGTGTTCCCACCATAACGGATGTTATGGTTGCTAGGAGTAGGAATTAGACCACGTACACCCCAGAATCGTACATGGAATGGCTCTGAGACACTACTAATATTGGGACTGAGTTGTTCAGTCACATTAGTTTGAGAATCGGACAACTCAAAATTTGACATCTTCTTGAAAATTAGAGCTTACTAAGCAGATCATCATAGTGTCGGACTTCTAATAACTGGTTTTTTTTATCCACAATTACAACGGTAGGAGAGTAACATTTTAACTCTTCTATAGTAAACTGCCCGTAAGTCATTATAATCAAGCGATCGCCAATTATGCCTAACCGTGCGGCTGCTCCATTCAATTCAATAGACCCTGAATTAGCTGGAGCAGGTATGGCATAAGTAATAAAACGCTCACCATTAGCAACGTTCACCACTTGTACTTGTTCATAGGGAAATATACCAGCTTTTTCCAACAGAATTTGATCAATGCTGATACTACCTACATAGTTGATGTTTGCCCCTGTGAGAGTACAGTTATGAATTTTTGCCGATAAGAGAGTGCGCTGCATTAGGGTTTAAATTTTTTTTTACAACCAGCAAAAGTTTTTGAAGCCAGACCAGTAATGAATTGGTGATGATTCCCCAACTATTTATGTAGTGGGTAATGATTTGATATAGCAGGAGGCAGAGGTCAGGAGGTAGGGGAAAAGCCTTATCCTGTATGATTTTTAAGTTTTACTTTATATCTCATTCAACTGCATACTGCTATATTAACATTACCCAGTATCTATTATGCTTTAGCAGCTTTGATGAACTTTTCTACTAAAGGAGCTACCTGCTCAACATCTTGCCAACCGAGAATGTTGGTCACTTTTTTTTCCAAATTTTTATAACTGCGGAAAAATTCAGCGATTTCCTCCAATCGGTGAGGAGCTAGGTCTTTGAGGGACTTCACGTGGCTATAACGGGGATCTTTATCGGGAACACAGAGAATTTTTTCGTCGCGATCGCCACCATCAATCATTTCTAGATAACCAATTGGTCTGGCTGCAATGACACAACCAGGAAATGTTGGCTCATCCATTATTACCATACCATCTAAGGGATCGCCATCGTCAGCTAGGGTATTGGGAATAAAACCATAGTCGTAAGGATATTTAACTGAAGAATAAAGAACGCGATCTAGCGCGAATGCTTGTAAATCCTTATCGTATTCATATTTATTTTGGCTGCCCCCAGCAATTTCAATCAGTACATTAACCACACCGGGTTTAGGTTGGGCAGGAATCCGAGATAAATCCACAGTAAAACTCCTCTACTAAAACTGAACAATCGGCAGCAATCATTTTTGCTCCCAGTGTAAGATTTTAGGGCATTGTGGATCTCTTCCTCAAAATTCCTGCTGAAATAGTCAGATATTATCAGATCAATCTTTTCTCTGGTCTCCCTTGTCTTTCTCTCCAGGTCTTATTCAAGAAGACAGTAGATAATTTTCTTTGCCGGATAGGTGATAACTTAAGGGAGGCTGATTTTGATCTACATTCGGGGCAGAATAGTGGGCAATAATAAATACTGGTAAAGTTAGGGTGATCAGAGCGATTACTGTTCCCACAATGTCTGCCAAACGCTGGGAATATGTATCGGAAGAATTGGCAGACTGGCTATTTAAATTCATACAAAGTTGTAATTTATCAGATCACTAGCTGGTTGACTCTCTCGAAGAGAGTTCTTCCTATTCTAACGATCTTTTTTCTAATCAGCCCTAATGTCAATTATTCCTGACTTGTGATCCACTAATTTTACCAGAGGCGCAGAAACTGCGCCTGTAATTTCTATGCCATAACTAGGCAGGGGATTTTTGTTCTACAGGTGATGGTGTTGATGGTGTTGATGATTCTTCTGGCTTAGGACTTTCTTGTTTATCTTTATTTTCCTGTTCTGGTTCGGTGTTTTGTTGCACTTGTTGCAGGTGAATATTATTCACTTGGTTAATAAATTGTTCTATGGCTTGACTGACTTTTTGTTGTTGCTTACCTTCCTCGGAAATATCATAACAACGATAAGCTGGAGTGATACCTAAAATAAATTTTTCTTGTTCAGCTTCTAACAGTTCAACGGCTTTGTTAGCAGCCACCCAATTTTTTTGAAAAGGAAATGAGGTGACTATACTGGCAACAATGGAAGCCACTGCTGGACAAATAACAGGCAACCATTTTAACCAGGGTTGTCCGGTTTCTAATTTATCTACCAGGACTAAAATTGGCGTGACACCTGATAAAATGACTGTAGAAATTTGCAAAACATAATAAAGAGTTCTGGCAAGATTTCGAGAACTTTTATAATCGTTAATCAACTCTTGGCAATATTCTAAAGCCTTTGCTCTGGCAGGTAAAACTGTATTGTAATCCAAAGTAGTACCGGTACTTAATAAAGAGGTATAGAGTTCAGCTTTTTGGGTAAGCTCATTTTTTTGTGCTTCTTTTTTGGCATTGTTTACTGATTGTCTATTGAGAAAAAATAATCCAATCGCAACAGTTAATGCTAGAGCAGCAGGAATCACATATTGTTGATGATCAGAATCAACATAAATCACAAATACGGATGTGATCGCAACTGCCCCTAATAAATAATCAATCAGTTTGAAAAACGATAACATAATTATGTCTGATGTAGTAATTGCCTAAATTGAGAATTAGTCAATAAAAACAGGTTAACAATGATATGTTACAGTAAGCTAGTATTATTTACAACTGGCTGTAAATAAAAATAGATTGAGAAAATTGATGTTAAAACTTATGCCATAATTGTTTTCAGGATTATAGATAAATTTTAAATTTAGTTAAGTTTATTTAAAATCCAATTTTCAATTGAGAGTAAATGCTTTTGATGGAAAAGTCAAATTGTAGGACTGTACTGTTTGCGCGTAGCTATAGCTAAGGCTAAAACCAAAAATGTCAAAATCCCTGCTAAATATAAAGGATAACCATAAGTTACAGGTTGGGATTGCTTAACTATCATACCAGCAAGGACTGGGCCAATGCCATTAGCAATACTTAAATAGGACGAGTTTAATCCCAATGCGATTCCCTGTTCTTGTGGTTGGGCATTGAGGGAAATTAATGTACTAATCATGGGTTGGACTAAGGCATTAAATAAAGCAAATAAGATACTAATGGCAACAAAATAAGTGATGCTAGGCCAAACAGGCATTAGTACAAATGATAAACTGCGAACAAATAAACCTAAACATAAGATTTTGACCACATCAAATTTACGACTGAGAATAGATACTCCCCAGGTTTGCGTAATTACTCCCAATGTGCCAATTGTCAGAAATAAAAGTTTTAAGGATTTACTATTTTGGGATAAAACTTGAATAAAATATGGTTGAAAAGCATAGGTAAACATTGTAAATGTTGTCCCTATACAAAAATTGATCAATAATAAAATACCTACTCCTGGTATAGCAAAACCTTTAATTAAATTTTCTAATCCTAAATCGAAAATATTCGTAGATTTTGCAGATTTGTTTGCGAGAGTTTCTGGTAATAAAAAAATCGTGATTACCATGGCAATGAAAGCAACTGCACCAGAAGTTAAAAATCCCATCCCTAAAGAAATTTGTTGGGCAACTAAACTTATGGCTGGGCCAATAATAAATCCTAATGCCAAGGCTGCTCCATAAATTCCAAAGGCTTGGGCGCGATCTTTTTGATTGGTAACATCAGAAATTACTGCTTGGGCAACGGAGGCATTTCCGCCTGTGATACCATCTAAAAATCTCCCAAAAAATAGTAAGCTGGGTATGGTGGCAGTACCAGCGATGGTATTAGCAATTACTGTTCCCGCTAAACTGATGATTAATAATGGTTTCCGCCCAAATTTATCGGAGAGTTTACCAATTACCGGAGTTGCAAAAAACTGAGCGATGGAATAGGTAGAAAATAATAAACTGGTTTGCAAATCATTTAATCCAAATTCTTTACCATAGAGATAAATGATAGGAATTAAAATTGTAAAACTTAGGGAGTTAATAAAGGCAATTAAAGCCGTAATCCAAAAAATCCGATTCATTGTGAATTAAATACATTTATCTTTAGTCATCCTACCATTTACTAGAGTTTTACTTACTGCTTTCGCAGAAGGCAAGAGTGAAGCCCTTGCCATTATTAGGTTTCAAGGATTAATAATGTCCTCATCATTCTGGCTACAGCTACCATGAAATTAAAATTACAGAGATTTTTCCAAAAACGAGGAAAACGCTTGCATCCGCGAGTTCATATTCAAATTCACAATGGAAAATTTAAGATTATGGGGATGGGTGTATGGCATTCCTATCTGCGTGATCCCTACCATTTGTTGCTGACTATTCCTTGGTCTGGATTTTTTTTACTAATTTGCAGTTCCTATGTGGCTATTAACGTCTTATTTGCCGTTGCTTATTGGTTAGGAGGAAATTGTATTGCTAATGCTCAACCAGGTTCTTTTGTAGATGCTTTTTTCTTCAGTGTGCAAACTTTGGCATCTATTGGTTATGGAGCAATGTATCCTACTACACTTTATGCCAATATTGTTGTAACAATTGAAGCGATGATTGGTGTGATGGGGATTGCTTTAATGACTGGGTTAGCATTTGCTAGGTTTTCTCGCCCTACTGCTCGTGTTGTATTTAGTCGTGTAGCAGTAATTACACAATATGAAGGAGTGCCAACTTTGATGTTTCGCACTGCTAACAACCGCCGCAATATGATTTTAGAGGCACAAATGGGGGTGTATTTGATGCGGGATGATATTACCGCGGAGGGTGATTCTATGAGGAAGATATATGATTTAAAGTTAGTCAGAAATCAAACACCTAGTTTTTCTTTATCTTGGTCTGTAATGCACATTATTGATGAGTCTAGTCCTCTATATGGGATGAGTGGGGAATTATTAACTCAAACTCAGGCTTTGCTGATGATTTCTTTGAGTGGCATTGATGAAACAGTAGCACAGGTTGTCCATGCTCGTCATAGTTATGCTGTAAATGAGATTTTATGGAACTATAAATTTGTGGATATTATCTATCATACACCAGATGGACATCGTTACTTCGACTACACGCATTTTCACGATGTCTTACCTGTTTAGTTAATGCTGTTTAAAGGCGACGATGGGAAAATAATTTGCGGATAATGGATATAGGACTGACGCATTTTAGCGAAAAGGGGTTTGAGATTGCTTCTTTACTTCGCAATGACGGTATTTGAAGTAGGTTTTGCCTAAGTCCAATTTTATGTGCATCTTCATACAGGATTGGTATAAGTCCAATGGATAGTTAGGAAAATCAAATTGATGAGAGAGAGGTAGGAATTTTGGATTTGGGTATGTTTAGCTATGGTAATTTAAAACTACGGTATTCCGATAGATGTATAGATATATGTAATATGCCATAGCTTGAGTGAATAAGCAAGATGGAATGCTAAGATCCTGTTCCGAGGAGTGGTTATATTTGAGGTTTTTGGCCTGTTGGTTACAAGTAACAGTGAAAATGTCTAATCAAGTGTGGTTATCAGAGTTAAAAAAACACCGAGCGATCGCTGTTATTCGCGCCTCAAGAATGGTGTGGGGTGAACAAATGGCTTTAGCTGTAGCATCTGGGGGGATGCAGTTAATTGAAATTACCTGGAATAGCGATCGCGCACCGGAGTTAATTTCCCAACTTCGCGCCCAATTACCTGACTGTATGATTGGTACAGGAACGCTATTTAATGTCCAACAATTACAAGAGGCGATCGCCTGTGGATCTCAATTTCTTTTTACTCCGCACACAGATCCAGAAATGATCCAAACCGCAGTTAGCGCCAATATCCCCATTATTCCCGGTGCATTGACACCCACAGAAATTATGACAGCTTGGAATTATGGTGCAAGTTGTGTCAAAGTCTTTCCAGTACAAGCAGTGGGCGGAACTAACTATATTAAAAGTTTACAAGGACCCCTTGGACATATTCCCCTCATCCCTACCGGCGGTGTAACCTTAGAAAATGCTAAAGATTTTTTAGAAGTTGGTGCGATCGCAGTAGGGTTAAGTGGTGAATTATTCCCGTCACAATCAGTGTTACAGGAAAATTGGACTAGCATAACGCAACAAGCAAAAATTCTCATGCAGAGGTTACATTAGTATTTAAGTAAGGGAAAATAAAAACAGAAAAGAAGAATTTTTTCTCCATTACCAATTAAATCACCCACCAGTGTATTTACCATGAAAAATCTAATTAGTTCTCACTGGGTACATTCCTTAAAAGTTTTGGTAGCGGTATCATTAGCATCTGCTACTATTGTTGATTCTCCTGCTGTTTTAGCAAAATCTCCACCTCAGTATATAGCTAAAAAAATTACAACACTGAAACAATCCAATCAGCGTTGGATTCAAATTGATCTCTCTAAACAAAATTTAATTGCGTGGGAAGGAGATAAACCTGTTTATTCAATTACCATTTCTTCTGGTAAACGCTCTACACCCACCCGCATTGGTACTTTTAAAATTCAAACTAGGCTAAAAAAAGCCCGAATGCGTGGTAGAGGTTACGATGTACGTAACGTTCCTCACACCATGTATTATCAAGGTGGTTACGCTATTCATGGAGCAGATTGGCATAAACGATTTGGCACACCTGTGAGTCATGGTTGTGTAAATCTTGCCCCTAATCATGCTAAATGGGTATTCAATTGGGCAAACATAGGTACACCCGTAGTAATTCAGAATTAACTAATTTCATTGTAGGACTTTTAAAATATCCTCTAACACCATGTATTATCAGGGTAAATATGCTATGGTGATCATTCAAAAATAGGATCAAATAGCATAGTTTGTACATTTTTTGTCCTTGTATTTAAACTGCAAAAATAGGTCTATACAATTTCTATGAAAGTGACTTTAATATCAAATACTCCCAAATCTATGGGTCTAAATTCCTGGTGTTCCCTACTCTTGTTCGTCACCACACCAGTTCTGATTAGCACCTGGACAATGACATCAAACGCAATACCTGTAAAAATTGCCCAAGGGAATACAGAAGTTAAAATTAATCGTCCCACTCTGAACCTAGATAGTCAAGGTGAACGTGTAGTAGAACTTCAAGCAGCTTTAAAATTATTAGGTTTTTATACAGGGAATGTAGATGGCAAATACCAAGAAAATACTGCTGTTGCAGTTTCCCAATTTCAGCAAGCTGCTGGTTTAAACCCGAATGGTACAGTAGATAATATCACTTGGCAAAAATTATTTCCTACGCCATTAACTATTAATTCCTCTAATTCTTCACCCTCTAATACTGTCAGCAATTTTAATACCGTTCCCACCCCAGTGAAAAAAAATCCTAAGGTAAATAATTCTGCACCAAAACCTACAAGTCCCAAACCTCAACCCAATACTGGTCTTCAACCCACTCCTGTCAGTCAACGAGTACCAGGTATTAAATATAGCCCTGAAGGATGGCCTATTTTGGAGAGAGGTATGTCAGGAACAGAAGTGGTCAAGTTGCAAAAACAACTACAGAACTTAGGTTTTTTAACTGGTAAAATAGATGGAGATTTTGGCAAATCTACAGAAAGATCAGTTAAAGCTGCTCAAATTCGTTATGGCTTAGAACCTGATGGTATAGTTGGTAGTAGTACCTGGAGAGCTTTTGTTAAACGCACCTCTACACAACGCTAATTTTGTTCTAGCTATCAAACTATGAAACACTTTCTCTTAACTTGGCTTGGTACAGCACTAGCATTATTAATTACATCTAAAATTGTCCCTGGCATCATCATCAATGGTTTTGTCGCGGCCTTAGTTGCTGCTGTGGTCATTGGTTTAGTTAATGCCATTATCCGGCCGATTTTGCGGATTTTAACTTTTCCCATTACCTTAATTAGCTTGGGTTTATTTAGTTTTGTTGTTAATGCTTTAACTCTATGGTTAGCAAGTGCAATTACTCCCGGTTCTGGTTTTCAGATCACTGGTTTTATCCCAGCTTTTTTAGGCTCAATTGTCCTTTCCATTGTTTCTGGTATTATTAATCAAATTGTCAATGTAGTTGATTAGAATATCAGTTTTGGATCATGCAATATAATTCATAGGAAACTAATAGGAAGTTGCATAGAATCAGATATTAAAAATCATGACCCGCAGATTGACGCAGATGAATGCAGATAGCTAGGGATAGTTTTTATATGATAATTCTGTGCAACTTAAGACAAAAATGGTATGGAGATGTTAGATTTTTAAATACTTTGTGCTACTGCTATTGTTACTGATACTACTGTTTTAGGCGATCGCCAAATCTGTTTAGGAACTAATAATTTTATCTCTTGTGATGTGGTTTCCCTAGCAGCCAGAATAGCAGACGCTTCCGCCACACTAGATGTTCCCATAAATTTACTAATATTCCAATTAGGATTAGGAACAAATATGTTGTCTAAAAGTTCAGAACTAAAGGTTTTGAAAACAAATTTTTCTAATTGACAAAATTCCACTAAAGCAATTTCTGAAGCTTTTTTATCAATAGTAGCAATTCCGGCTATATGAGTATATATAAGTTGATATTCCTCAAAAACTTTTTGAATGGCAGTCTGAATTAATTCCTGAGAAACTCCTTTTTGACAACCCACTCCTATCCATAAATTTTGTTGATCTAACATATTAAGTACCTGGAAAAAATTAATTGAACATTTCCGAAAAAAGATAAATCCCTATATTTCTTATCTGTAAACTATTACCTATTCCCTCTCGCATATAGCAGAAGGCAAGACGAAAAGCCTTGTTATATATATGTTTCAAGGATTCATAATGTCCTAATTATCCTGGCTACAGCTATACTATTTATAAAATCATACCTATTGAAGAATTATTAGCCATAAAAGTAGTTTTTTTTACCTAAAAAGTGATGATTTCAATACTGCTAATCAAAATTAAACAATGTATATTGTTCACATCTAGCACAGTAGGAAACATCAAGAGAGAAACAAGGTAATAGTAAAAGGTAAATTTACTGCTTTCTATCCTTGTTAACTTGTGAATTTTATCTTGATGTTTCTCTTTCTTTTCTTAATTCAACCAAGTTTATTCTTAATTAGAACTTACTGAATAAATCTGAAAATATCACAGATAAAAGGTTTGAGATATTATCAGATCAAAAAAGTGCAAGATATTACAAGGTGGAAACTCAAAAACCTTGCATTTAATTTTTATACAAAGGAAAAATCGCTCCCATCAAACTCTGGCAACAGACTTTCTAGTATAACCCATAATTGTACGTATATCAATATAATTGAGCGTAATTATACCACAAGGCAAAAGACAATAGTAAAACCCTTGCTATGATTAGGTTTCAATGATCAATCATATCCTAATCATCTTAGGTACAGCTATAAATACTATTACACGCTTAATAATGTAATCAGAAAATTATAACTATCTGAAAACTTTGGAATATATTAATTATTCGTGTTTCCGAAGAATGCCATACTAATAACGTTGAAGCCAAAATAAGGATTAGTATCATTTATTAATTAATAATAACAGCAATAATTCTTGATTAAAAGATTACCACTTATCTATTAAGTGTCAATATAGCTACTAGCAATCATTTATGAGTCAAGTGTTTTAAATAATACGACATTTTCTGTTACTAATTTTTTAACTAACAGATTTTATCCGGATAGACTCTGAATATTTAGCACCTATATATGAGGGGGTTGATTTGCTATTAGTGATATAACCAAAGTGATAACTAAAAATTTTACATTTACTACTTAGTTACTATAAGTACGAGTAGAAAAAATCACTTTGGAAATAGACTATATTGTTACCGATAAATTGATGATCACATCTAAAGGTAGAGTAATTGAGGAAAAGGTAAAAGCTATGATTGATACTTTAATAAATGCTAAAAATTGTCAAAGTAAGAACAGTAAAAATAGGGGAAATCCTTAAATCATTATTTGTCACTAAATGCTATGACACAGACTACCAAATGACTAAATATTTTTGGCGATTTGGCACAAAAATAGCCCGTATTTAGGTTATTCTACAAGAAATAGTTAGATTTAGTAATTTTCCGATTAGTTTCTTTTGAAATTTATTATAAATTCTGAGAAATATAAGTGGTAAATCATAACTATTTTTGATTTTGTAGATAACTAAGTCAGCATTTGTCAACCTGAAGATATTCAACAATAATTGGCAAAAAAAATTGTTAAAATTGATAATTTTGTTTGCCAGGTGTTTGCTCATTTCAAGAACAATTCAGGATTGACAATACTTTTGAAATCAAGAATATAGAGGAGCAAGATTTCAGAGAAATAACCCTAGCTGACGCTAAAATCTTTAAATTAGAGGTAATTCATGAATTACTTCTAAGATTAATAATGAGATTTTGAGTCAAATCTTGTGTAATTCCTAATCTGATCAATTTCATTGTTAACAAATTTAATATTCCTTTGAGGTATGGCATTTTCAAGCAACGAAATCTAAAAAACACTATTTATATCTATCATCAGATTTATCTTTGGGATATCTCTAGAATTTATTATGATGATCTTGATGAGATGTAATTAGTAATCTATTGAAAGTGCCAATAGCATAGTCTTGGTAATTTATTTACTTTGGTGTGGAAAAGTAAATTTAATATAATGCCCTAATTCCAGTTAATTTATCAACCTTAATTATGGAAAATATATCACAACTAGGGTTACAAGTTAGACATAAAACAGCCTATCGCAATATCCTAGTTATTTCTCAAATATTCCGTCCAGAAGAAGTAGTAATTGGTGAATATGTTTATAATCGTTGTTTACAAGATCCACAGCAGGTAATTGTTTTAGCTGGTGGTTATGCTGGGGATAGAAAGTTTGATGAATCTCAGCAATTTCCTGTTTATCGCTGGTTTCATTTTCCCTCTTGGTGTAATCATTGGTTAATTAAGATTCTACAATCTGGATTTAATATTGTTTGCTCTTTTTTCCTAGCTATTAAATTATATTTTCGTTATCATTATCGTTATATAGAATGGTGTCACGGTGATGATTTTCCGGTGTTGTTAGCACTAAGTTATATTTTACCAATTCGTTTTTTTATCTATTTACATGGTAATGATTTACTACGGATTTCTAGTCATCCTCTATGGAGATGGTTATTAAAATTAACTCTCAAACGTTCTGAGGGTATTGTTTGTCATAGTTCTTATATTCGCAATACTTTAAGAAATACTTTTCGCTTAGATACCCCGACTCATGTAATTAACCCAGTGGTGAGGCCAGAAAAATTTGGTAATCCTACCAGTTTGAGTCATCTTGATGATTTACGTAATCGTATTCGTAAAACTTATAATATTCCTGAAACCGCGATAGTTATTCTTTCTGTCGGTAATTTGGTTAAATATAAAAACTTTGATCGGGTAATAGATAATATTCCCGTATTACTAACTATTGGTGTGGATGTTCATTGTATTATTTGCGGTACAGGAGTTTATGAAAATCAGCTAAAATTGCAAGCGCGAAAATTACGAATTGATAATAGAGTACATTTTGCTGGGTATGTACCAGAACGGGATTTAGCCGGTTATTATGCTGCTTGTGATATTTTCGCTATGTTAAATTCAGATAATTATGAAGATCCAACCATAGATAATTTTGGTATGGTTTATTTAGAGGCGGGTTATTTTGGTAAACCTGTAATTGCTTCTCGCTTAGGTAGTGTATTAGATGCGGTTCATCATCAAGAAAATGGCCTGTTGGTAAATCCCGATTCTGGTTATGAGATTTTGCAAGCTTTTAAGCAGTTATGTCAAGATTCACAACTACGGGAAAAACTAGGCCGTCAAGGTAAGGAGTTAGCTAACCGCAAAAACTATCATCGTTGGTTATATAGTCCCGAATCTTCCTATTCTTGTTTGTTGAATTAACCACCACCTACGATGGTGACTACTTCCAAGCGATCGCCATCTTTGATTTGAGTTTCAGTCCAAAATTGACGATGTAATATTTCACCGTTGTATTCTACTGCTACTAAACGCGGATTAAAACCTAATTGTTGCAGTAATTCGGGTAAAGCAGTTGGGGATAGACAATTGCGGGTTTCTCCATTCACTTGGAGACTAATTTGATTGGACATGAAGAAAAAATTTGAATTTAAGAGTTATAAAAATATACCAGATTTAAGGTTTATGAGGTACAGTCAGAATCACGGATTAGACGGATTAAAGGATTTCACAGATTAAAATTTAATTTTGAAAATTACTTTTAAACAAGATGAAATAGGGATGTAATCACCAATTAAATTTATAGTTTGTACCTCATTGATCTGCAATTTACTGTATCATCAACTTTGGTTTTTTAATAACTCATTTACCCAAATCATATCAGGTTCTTGAATTGGGGGAACAGGTGCGGAATTATAATCTATTGCTAAATCTAAACCTGCACGATCAAATAAATCTTGAATCACATTTTGTAAATCTACTAATGGTTCTATATCTTCTTTTTGTAAAGGTAATAAAAAAGCGGGAATTGCTTCTGATAAATTAAAAGGATATAATTCTGCACTAGGTCTGATTTGACTACGACTAACTAAAATTCGATAATCTGATTTAATATTATTATCTAATATGGGCATAGATTCACCACCACGTAATAAATCTATTTCGACTAAATGTGTAGAACTGCCTAATATTTGCAACCGTTTAGTTTGATATGCTTTTCTCCCTTCTCCCTGACGTTTGTTTTTGGGTGATAGTAATTCAATTACTGTGATTACTTCACCTGTAGCAATTTCTCTCACTTCTAAATAAGTTTCTCTAATTTCTTCTGGTATGGGGATATTTACTGTTACAGGTTTAACAGGTGGAGACGCTACTGCAATGTTAGATGATTCTTGAATTGTAGGTTCTAAAGAACGTGCGATAGTAACATCAGGAACACCAATTAAAACAGTGTTATTATCTATTATTTGATAGACTCTTTTTTTTACTGCTACTCTGTATTTTGGTCGGATATGAGGTAAAATCTTTTCAGCAAGTGCAACCAGGGCTGTTTCATTCTAAAATCTGACATTTTATGTATTTACGACAATGCGTCATTTTAGGCTTCAGGAATTCCATCTCACAATGGCTGAAAACACCTAAATTCGTTGCTTAAATCTAGAATGAAATAACCCTGCAAGTGCAACCATTAACCAAGTATGAAACTCTGGCCAGAGTTCAGAATTTTCTAAGTAGGGGTTCATTCCTGGAAATGGTGAAGGCATAATAAATAAATTATGGTTTAAATATCTTTTAATCTACAGTATAACAAAAAACTCTGTAGTTATTCATATTTACCTAAAATATTAAATATCGTCTTCACTGAGATTAGCTACTTTGAGAAAATGCCTTAATAGTCCAGGTTTTAGTGATTGATTCCCATGAATAGGAACAGAAATTCGCGCTGGGTTATCGGATTTACCGTAGATATGATGACTACCATTAATGCGTAGAAGTTGCCATCCGTGAGACTCTAATACTTTAGCAAAATTTTTCCCTGAAATTGATTTCATACAGCAATTTCTAATATTTGAGCAGATTCATCAAGTTCTAATGAATCAATATCAACAAGTAAACAACCTTCAACGGCTTCATATATATTTTGTAGTAATTCTTCAAAAGTATCTCCCTGGGTAGCACAACCAGGAATAGCAGGAACTTCTGCCCAATAACCTGTTTCTTCTTTGTGAATAATGACGTTTATTTTCATATTTGGAAGTTTATTTTTTTAGGTGAGTGATCCTCAAAGACAATTATATCTTATATGTCTCGATCTTCTCTAATCATTTCTGTACTATCAGGCCATTTAATATCATTAGGAAGTTGTTCACGAAGTAAACGGCTTTCCTCTAGGACTTTTAGGATATTTTGACGACATTGTGTTTCTGTTTGCTGTTGTTTTTCCTGTAAGGCTTTCTGTAATAGCGTCACAACTTGAGATTCTATGGAATCATTTTCAGATTCGGCTAATTTTTGGAGTTCTTGATATAGTTGATCGGGTAAAGTGATGACATTAAGATTATTCATCTGTCAAACTCCCAAGATTATTTATTAATAATGGTAACACGATATACAGGGTTAGCGCATCTCAAGCCCTATTGACAGGGGAATTACAGTAGAGGAGAATAGTTTGCGATGGATGCTGCTAACACAGAAATCATGTATTGATCATTCATCGCAGCTCGTCTTGACTTTTGTCGAATACTACGACGA
>JBJTUF010000324.1:0-9247 GCA_046080565.1 Cuspidothrix sp.
AGTCATGTTTCTTAACTGTATTTCTAACTTAATAGTAATTATTTCTATTTAGCTTCAACAAATTCTTTCAACAATTAGGTCTTATGTACTAAATACATCCGTTTCCTTGGGGTGTGACAGTTGTGGGTGCGGAATGTGGGATCAAAAATAACCACCTGATAAAAAATACTCCCCTATTACCTGCTATATTAAGATATTTGTAAATTTTAAAAATATGCAGCCCAATTGGAAAACAGTTAAGACTTACGAAGATATCATTTATCAAAAAAGCGACGGTATCGCCAAAATCACCATCAATCGTCCCCATAAACGCAATGCTTTTCGTCCTAAAACCATATTTGAACTATATGAGGCTTTTTGGGATGCAAAAGAAGATACAGGCATTGGCGTAGTTTTATTTACTGGTGCAGGACCACACACAGATGGTAAATATGCCTTTTGTTCAGGAGGTGATCAAAGTGTGCGTGGACAAGCAGGTTATGTAGATGATGCAGGTATTCCTCGTTTAAATGTTTTAGATTTACAACGTCTGATTCGTTCTATGCCGAAAGTAGTCATTGCCTTAGTAGCGGGTTATGCTATTGGGGGAGGTCATGTTTTACATCTAATTTGTGACTTAACCATAGCTGCTGATAACGCCATTTTTGGGCAAACTGGACCCAAAGTAGGCAGTTTTGATGGAGGTTTTGGTGCAAGTTATCTAGCCAGAATAGTAGGGCAAAAAAAAGCACGGGAAATATGGTTTCTCTGTCGTCAATATAACGCCCAAGAAGCTTTGGACATGGGCTTAGTTAATATAGTAGTCCCCATAGAACAACTAGAAATAGAAGGGATAAAATGGGCGCAAGAAGTGTTAGAAAAAAGTCCTATTGCCATCCGTTGTCTTAAATCAGCATTTAACGCAGATTGCGATGGACAAGCGGGTTTACAAGAACTTGCGGGTAACGCTACCCTGCTTTATTACATGACAGCAGAAGGATCAGAAGGAAAACAAGCCTTCTTGGAAAAGCGTCCACCCAACTTCCGGGATTTTCCCTGGTTGCCTTAAAATTTTCAATTTAGACTAAAATCGCACCTATAAGGAAGGTGCGATTCCTAGGTCACGGTTGGCTATCGCTAAAAATATCAAAATTGGCAACACGAAAAATTAGCAAGTCAAATCTTAATTAAAGTGAACAGAAAATAATAGCTGATTGAATTTGTATTACAGGTTTTAATTTTCGATCTATTGTCTTGCGGAAGCAGGAATATCTTCAGAACAGACAACAGTGAACGTCTCTAAATCAGTCGGAAGACTTTGAGCATCAGAAAACACAGGTCTTGCCACTGGTAAACTCCAAGCATCTTCTAGAGTTTCCCAAGAAGGAGCAAAAGCCGCTATGGCCAAAGGACAGGCTTTCCAAACGCCTTGAACTGGCGCGCTCAACTTTTCACACATACCACCACGACGACCTTCTGGTTGGTAATGCCGACAATAACGACAAGTAGATGTTAAACCCTTAATTGTTTTCATGTGCCTTCATCTTCAGTACCGTTTAAGATTAGTTATCATATTTATATATTGTCCTTCTTAATAAAAATGGGGATCAACGGTCACAAGATACTATTGGCTCTCGGTTCTAGGCATTTTTGCCAAGAAAATAACTTTATTATCTTTTTATATTCTTGTTATATTTGTAAATGTTTCCAATAGTGTCTACATATTGTCTTTAGACTAAAACTAGCTGGGGATCAAGGTCAAAAGTTGGATTTTAGATTTCTTGCCTATGAGAAAACTTCACTTTAGATAGATTAAATCTCAGTATTTATTACTTAATTAACTCAATCTTGAAATAGAGTTACATATTCTCAGTAAAAACCACAAAATCTACCGAAATAATTTATTACCACATAGAGAACAAACACCCCAGCGTTGAAGTTCACCTGGTGGAGTTGGACATTGACATTGAGGACATAAAGGCAGATGATGCGATCGCTCTTGTACCATCTGAGACCAATCCTCAAAAGCTCTCTGAGGATTCTCAGAATTACCCATAAATCTCTTACCAGCTATGGTATCAGTAATATGACTAGGATGTTCTGATGCCGAAATAGTCGTTTCTGTTCCTCTCATTGATAAATTAGTCCATTCTGCTGTCGAAAACCGTATATCTACCAAGGAAACAGACAGCTTATGATTTAATTTCATCAGTATGGTTTGCCGTTGAAAAGTCAAATTTTGCGCCCATGCAGCACTAGAAGTTGCCACCCATAAAACATCTCGTTGAATTGAGATAGGACGAGTTTCCACCGCGACTTTAGGCCCTACAACCTCCGTCCAACACTTCAGCAACCGTGGAAATAACTCGTCTTCCCAGACAGCAGATTTTTGAATACTCCTTAAAATATCATCAATTGACTTAAAAGACATATAGGACTCCAGCGTTAAGCAAGTAGATTTACGTAAATATTCAGCCATCAGCTATCAACTATCAGCTTTCAAGACTAAAATATATGGCAAAAGGCAAGAGGCTTTCTTGCAAAAGGCAATAGTAAAATCATTGCTATGATTAGGTTTCAACAAACAATCATCTCCTTATCATCCCGGCTACACCTATGAAAAATGAGAGCAAAATCACAGAGTGTAAATTTTCGCAATTAATTTGTTAAATCTTTATTTTTACTGTTGTAAGCTGATTACTGAATGCTGACGGTTTTATTATCTTGACCTACTTATACTGAGAAGTTATTTTCGCTAATATATTTATTGAAAATTACAGCAGATCGCAAGTCAATGACGTACAAACTGACAACCCAAACATGACTGACACCACGCTGCACTATTAAACAGCAACAGTGTTTCACTTCCTGCCTCCTGTTGTAACTGCTCTCATCTATCCTGACACACCAATCCAAATTCTGTTATGAGTCATCCTCACTCTTCTTCCACCCCAGAATTAAATCCTACCCTGTCAACAGCACTAGCTAGTTTAGAAGTACAGCTAGAACAAGAATTAACCAGATATAGACGCACACGCAAAAATTTTCCCCAACCACCATCAGTTACTACAGAAACTTATATTAGAACTGCTAAAAACCCCAACTTAAATGATATTCAACTCCCAGTAGTAGCTGTCACGGAAACTCAAGGTCTTAGTCTTCCCCAAGAACTGACTACTCCAGAACCACAGGAAAATACCATTTCTGAAAATGTAGCTATATCTAGTAGTAGTATTGTTCAGACTAAAATACAAACCTCCAACAACCAAACCCTTGTCGCCACAAATGATACGCCCCAAGTACCAAATGATTATTTAGAATCTAGTGAAGCGCTTTTACGCAGTCTTACAGCAGGAGAAGAATCTGAAAAAACGCCTGTTCATACCTCCCGTGAGGCTGTTTTATCACCTGTGGGTATTGCTTCAATTTCTTGCCTATTATTAGCAACCTTGACATTAAGTTATGTCATTTTCAATCCCAAAAACCTACCTCAACTTAATTCCAGTAACTTAGTCAACGGCAATTCATCACCAACTGGAGAGAATACAGACATAGAGAATAATTCTCAAACTCCAATTATAGAAGCAAAAATTACTCCCATTCCTAAATATCCTAATTTAGCCTCCCAGGAATTTCGCCAAGTCAGAGATCCTCAAGATATCGTAGATTTAACACCCAAAGTAAAACCCACTCCCTTAACTATTCAACCATCCCTTAATCCTATTGCTTCCTCACAAGTCGTTCCACCTGTTCCTACTTTAGTTTCCACACCTCTACCAAAACTTACACCCACTCCATCACCAGTTGCAGAAAATGTTAAACCCTCACCTAGTCCATTAGCAATTCCCGAAAATGTGAAACCTTCAGCAGATGGTTACTATTACATTATTGCCGATAATGAAAGTGAACAAGTTTTCGCTACAGCACGACGAGTCATTGGTGATGCTTATTTCTCACCAAATCGCAAATTTATTTATTTAGGCGCACTTAAAACAAAAGATGATGTTAAACAGAGATTAGAGCAATTAGAAGCCAAAGGGATCAAAGCACGAGTCCAAGCACCTTAAACCATAGAAAATAAAAAAACTGGAGATGATTTTAGGATGGCACTATCACCAACTTCACAGTCCCGTAAATCACTAAAGTAGAGTTAACATGGAAGTCCTGAAACGGTTTTTACGGGTGATTCGCGCTAATGTTAACAGTTTAGTTAGCAATGCAGAAGATCCAGAAAAAATTCTGGAAAAAACTTTCATGGAAATGCAGGAGAATTTGGTACAGTTCCGTCAAGGTGTAGCCGGAGCGATCGCTACCCAAAAACGTACAGAACGCCAAGCCGCAGCCGCCGCATCTCAAGCTGAAGAATGGCATCGTCGCGCTCAATTATCCTTACAACAAGGTAATGAATCTTTAGCACGGGAAGCCCTCACCAAGCGTAGATTTTACCAAGAAACCGCCACAACTCTCACTAATCAAATTCAGCAGCAGCAAAATCTTGTCACCAAATTAAAACAAGATATGCGGACTCTAGAGTTAAAACTCGCTGAAGTCAAAACAAAAAAAGATATGTATATCGCTCGCGCACGTTCGGCCGAAGCTTCCTATCGGCTGCAAGAAATGTTGACAGAAATTTCTGATACATCAAGCATAGGTGCATTAGAACGCATGGAAGAAAAAATTTTACAGATAGAAGCCCAATCAGAAGCTATCAGTTTACTGGGTAGTGATGATCTAGAACAAAAAATTGCTTCCTTAAATGCTCATCATGACATTGATGGAGAACTCGCCACCATGAAGACTTATATACTAGAGCAAAGTCAAAATTCTCAGGTAAATCACCAATTACCACCCAGACCATCTTCTTAACTTTTGCTGGTGGAGATAGCTAATTCATAGGCCGATGATTCAAAATAATAAAAGATAGTAATTCAGACTGGAAAAACTAAATTGGCATAGGTAGCTATTAATATAGTAGAAAAGCTAACTATAACCAAGCGCGTAAACCTCAACAGGAAAAATAAATTTATGGGATTATTTGATCGCCTTAAACGAGTTGTTAGTGCTAACCTGAACGACTTGGTAAATAAAGCCGAAGATCCAGAAAAAATGCTGGAGCAAGCTATCCTAGAAATGCAGGAGGATCTTGTCAAGTTGCGTCAAGGTGTAGCCCAAGCCATAGCAGCACAAAAACGTACAGAAAAGCAATATAATGATGTACAAACTGAAATTAATAAATGGCAACGTAACGCTGAACTTGCCATTAAAAAAGGTGATGAAAACCTCGCTCGTCAAGCACTAGAGCGGAAAAAAACTTGTACAGAAACCTCTACAGCCCTTAAAACCAGCTTCGATCAACAAAATATTCAAGTAGACACTCTTAAAAAGAACTTAATCCAGCTTGAAAGCAAAATTTCTGAAGCTAAAACCAAGAAAGAAATGCTCAAGGCTCGTATTACTGCCGCCAAAGCCCAAGAACAATTGGGAAATATGGTTAGTGGTATGAACACAAGTAGTGCTATGGCTGCATTTGAGCGCATGGAAGAAAAAGTCTTAATCCAAGAAGCTCGCGCTCAGTCCACCGCAGAACTAGTAGAAGCAGATTTAGAACATCAATTTGCTAGTTTAGAAGCTGGTAGTGATGTTGATGATGAACTAGCAGCCCTTAAAGCCTCCTTAGTACCTGCACCCGAACCTAAACTACTGACCGCAGAACAACCAGTTACAGAAACTCCAGCGCAACCAACAAATACAGCTAAACCTGCTCAACCAGTTGATGCTGAATTAGAAGCCCTACGCAAACAATTAGATAATCTGTAATTAATCTCTAGTTTTTGCTACCAATTGAACTAACTTCATCCCACACATCCGAGTTGTGGGATTTTGCCTCATTGATAGTAAATCTAAAACAGAACGCAAGTAGGAGCAATTCATGAATTACCCCTCCCAAAGATACATTTTGCGTAAGTCAACTTAGGACTAACTCACAACATAACCAGGTTTTTACTTTTGCCTCTTGCCTTTGACTATATCTTCTGAAATCTTCCTGTGTTCCTGGTTCATTTAATTCTCAGATTGGGATAGAGTATTTTGTAAATCAAGTAGATCAATATATACCAATTTATGGAGACCATAATGAACAAGGGTGTAATCACTATTACTGATGCTGAGTTTGAAACCGAAGTATTAAAAGCCGAGCAGCCTGTATTAGTCTATTTTTGGGCTTCCTGGTGTGGTCCTTGTCAATTAATGTCACCAGTGATGAATTTAGCAGCAGCTACCTATAGCGATCGCCTCAAAATTGTCAAAATGGAAGTAGATCCTAATCCAATCACCGTTAAACAATATCAGGTAGAAGGTGTCCCTGCGCTCAGACTCGTCAAGGGAGATCAGCTATTAGCAGCTACAGAAGGAGCAATTGGCAAAGATAAATTACTCAGTTTTTTAGAGCAGCATTTAACTAATAATTAGTTCCCAGTAAGTGATCAAAATCATAGTTTTTGATCACTTATTCATAGAACTTATCTAGAAGCTAGGGAATAACCAACCACTTCAGGACGCACCAGAGACAGACGAATAAGACTTTGAAAGTTTTTAGGTAAGTCCTAATTCATCTGAACTTACGCAAAATCTACTTCAAATACCCTTATTCCGACCTAAGGAAGCAATCTCAAATCCCTAGATTTCCTTAAAATGCTTAAGTCCTATTCATAATTAATAACTAATAACTAATAATTAAAATGCAATTTGCGACCCGGTTACAACCCTTAAAATCTAATGTCTTTGCTGATATGGATACAGCCAAGTCCATAGCTTTGGCTGCTGGTAGAGAATTAATTGATTTATCCTTGGGATCTTCAGACCTATCAGCCGCTAATCATGTCCTAGAAGCGATCGCCCAATCTCTTTATGATCCTACCACCCACGGCTACTTACTATTTCGTGGTACTAAGGCTTTCCGGCAAGCCGCAGCCCAATGGTATGAGCAAAAATTTGGTATCCCAGTTGACCCAGAAACAGAAGTTTTACCCCTCATTGGTTCTCAAGAAGGAACAGCACACATCCCTTTAGCCGTACTTAACCCCGGTGACTTCGCTTTATTGCTAGATCCTGGTTATCCCTCTCATGCAGGAGGAGTTTACCTAGCTAGTGGGCAAATTTACCCCATGCCATTAACAGCAGAAAACAATTTTTTACCCGTTTTTAGTGATATTCCCGCCCCAGTTTTAGCCCAGTCTCGATTAATGGTATTGAGCTATCCTCATAATCCTACCAGCGCGATCGCCCCCTTATCTTTCTTTCAAGAAGCCGTAGCCTTTTGTCAACAACATAATATAGTTCTCGTTCACGATTTCCCCTACGTAGATTTAGTTTTTTCAGAAGAAACCCAAAATCCAAAATCTAAAATCCAAAATCTAAAATCCTCTGTTCCCTCAATTTTGCAAGCTGATCCCGAAAAAAGCATCTCCATTGAATTTTTCACACTCTCCAAGTCCTATAATATGGGTGGTTTCCGCATAGGTTACGCAATTGGGAATCCGCAATTAATTCAAGCCCTCAAGCAAATCAAAGCCACCGTTGATTTTAATCAATATTTGGGAATTTTGAACGGAGCGATCGCTGCCCTCACTGGACCCCAAGATAGTGTCAAATCTGCCGTGGATACTTTTCGTCAGCGCCGTGACACCTTCATCCAAGCCTTACACCGCATCGGTTGGAACGTTCCCACCCCCCAAGCCACAATGTACATTTGGGCAAAATTACCTCCCCAATGGAGTCATAACTCCATCGAATTTTGCACCGAATTAGTTAAACAAACAGGTGTAGCTGCTTCCCCAGGAGTCGGTTTTGGTAAATTTGGCGAAGGATACGTTCGCTTCGCATTAGTCCAAAAACCAGAAATCTTAGGAATTGCCGTCCAGAGAATTTCCCAGTTTCTCTATTAACTCAAGTTGCTAGTCATCTAGTTAAGTCTGGTAATTGGTAATTGGTAATTGGTAAATTTCTCATCCTGTTAATCCTTTAATCGGTGGATATCCTGATATGGCTTGCGCCACGCTACGCTATCAGACATTATTAATCCATTCTCATACTCAAATCCAACCACCTAGACTGAGTAATAGGCGCACTCGTAGAAATATAATCAACTCCAGTTTCCGCCACAGCGCGAATAGTCTCTAAAGTCACATTTCCTGAAGCCTCAATTTTCACCCGACTATCTTCTTCACGAATCAATAACACAGCCTCACTCATCATCCCCACAGGCATATTATCCAACATAATAATATCCGCCTTATACTTCAAAGCCTCCCGCACCTGTTCCAAACTTTCCGTCTCCACCTCAATTGTCAGTGGATAAGGAATGTGACACCGAATGCGGGAAATAGCTTCTCCAATACCCCCAGCCGCCACAATATGATTATCCTTAATCATCACCGCATCATCCAATCCCATCCGATGATTAACCGCACCACCTAACGCCGTCGCGTACTTTTCCAAAATTCTCAAACCTGGCGTAGTTTTGCGCGTATCCACCAACTGAGCAGGTAAATCCGATATTTTCTCTACATATAGATTAGTTAATGTAGCAATTCCACTCAACCGCATCGCCAAATTTAACGCTACCCTTTCCCCCATCAACAAAGTATCCAGTGAACCATTAATTTCCGCTACTAGCTGTCCAGGTTCACATTTTTCCCCCTCATCGGTGACATTAACAAAATTAACTTCAGCATTTAAAAGCTGAAACACCCTAGCTGCAACCGATAAACCAGCAATTATCCCCGGTGCTTTCCCTATCCACCGAGCTTTACCCCTCGTAGAATTTGGTGATAGCAAAGATTGAGTAGTGCGATCGCCCCTACCAATATCCTCCAACAACCAACTTTGCAACAATTGATCCAGCACCAAAAACGGTGGTAGCACAGCCACAGAACTCTTCATATCATCTGCAATATCTACAGCCACTCAACAATATCAACAATTTTGTGAATACTCAAAAAAACATCGCAGTTGGAATTCAATCCCAACACCCACCACCAAAAACCCCAGCCAAACCATAATCTTTAGAAATTTTAACAGCCACAACCCTTATCTCACAAGAGTTACAGCAAAAATTACTAACTCACCAAAAAAAATATCAAAAAAGTAGTTGACAATCCAAAAGAGGTTCGCTATATTAAATAAGTGCCTGAAGCGAAGCGGAAAGAAGCAACGCGGAGAGCGCACCGAACCTTGAAAATATTATAGTTTGAAAGACAGTATACAACAA
>JBJTUF010000325.1:0-11626 GCA_046080565.1 Cuspidothrix sp.
GGTACATCAAATGTTCCAAAAAACTATAGAAGAATTAATGCAATTTAGCCGCTATCGGTTGAAGGATTACATCAAAGGGCAAAGAGCTATGAAGCTTGCTCTCTCTAGCTTCTAGCTATCTTGTCCTCCTGTCAGAAATTACATAGGATTGCTATATTATGTCTAATTTATTTCTATTACCGAAAAATTAGGAAAATAAAATGGTTATTTATGCAATGTTTTAGTTAGTTAATAGTGATAGGGGATCAAGTGGAAATTATAAGATTCAAATCTCCGATGTCTGGAATAAGTCGGGGATATTTTTGGTAATAAGCGTGCTAATCCTCTATTTTATTTGCCTAAAACTTTTAACGCATTCTCGGCTAATTTCTTCAATGTCCGTTTTCCCACTAGCCAAGATTAACCAAATTTCGCTACATTAGGAAAACGTACACCTAATAGGAATTTTCAATGTCAGCACAACTGTTACTGGTAGATGATGAACCGGGATTACGGGAAGCCGTGAAAGAATACTTACAAGAAAGCGGTTATAGGGTTCAAACTGCCAGTAATGCCCGCGAAGGTTGGGACTGGATGCAAGAGAATACTGCCGATTTAGTCATTTCTGATATTATGATGCCCCAGGTGGATGGCTATCAGTTCCTCAAACAATTGCGAGATGATCCCCGCTTTCAAGCGTTACCAGTGGTATTTTTAACAGCTAAAGGTATGACAGGCGATCGCATTCAAGGCTACCATGCTGGAGTGGATGCTTATTTACCCAAACCATTTGACCCCGATGAATTAGTGGCCATAGTTGAAAACTTACTAGCACGTCGCAGCAGCCAAACCTCACCTAGTGGTGAAGATAGCCAAACGCCAAATCTTGCCGATTTGGCCAACCAAATTGCTCAAATTAGAATATTATTAACTCATAGAAATTCTATATCCCCATCACCAGCCCCCTTTAAAATAGATTTGACTCCCAGAGAGCAAAGTGTTTTAAATCTAGTTGCCGAAGGATTAATGAACAAAGAAATTGCCCGTCGTTTAGAAACAAGCGTCCGCAACGTGGAAAAATATGTCAGTCGTTTATTTAGTAAAACTGGTACTAATAGCCGCACAGAGTTAGTTCGTTTTGCCTTAGAACATGGTCTAGCCAAGTAAACTACCTCTATTGGTAATTCAAGTATTTGGTATAAAAATGGTAAAATGCACCTGGATAATTCTCTTGCCAACATAGCCATGATCTTTTTAAATGGCCAGTCTGGAGACAAAAATATTGTAGACGTAATTGCACGTTTACAAGCAAATTAGTTATTTAGATAAAACCAGTAGAAGCAGAAATTAAAAACTCAATCTTCTCAATAGTCAATGAGATTTCCCCATTGTAGCTAAGGCAGCAATAACTACTGAATGGTATCCGCAAAATTCCGCAACCGCATAAGTTGTCGGCGCATTTGGGGAGAGGCTTTAAACTCGGAAATCTCCTGAGCTTTTACAGAAGCCTGTAAAGTTTCTAGAAAGTCATCTGATCCTTCAGTTAAAGCTTCTAGTAGAACTTGTAATAGTTGATCACGATCACCTAACAAACTTTTTTCCTCAATCAGTCGGAATTTGAGGTGAATTTCACATTCATAAACACCGACTTCAGGATTATTTATTTGACGTGGTAATGCTTTGGAGTTCATAGTTTTGAGGATTCCTTTAATTAGTGGTCATACGGGTGAGAGACTTGATCTGTGTGAAAAATTGCTTATACGTTCCTGATTGTTTTGTAGATCCAAAGTTTTTCCAGATAAGAATTTTTCCCGATCCATCAAACTGGCATTCTATTTTACTCCCCCTGGATTTTTTTTAGTTAGATTTTACTGTTTTTTGATGTTTCTTTACCAGCTATGGCTGATCGAAGCCATAAACTATTATTCAGTTTTTGAGGTGTCATACCATGAAGTTTCTGTAAAAAATTGATTAGACCTTTTTAAAGGTTTCTACATCAACTTGTTCCAAACGTCAAGAAATATTATTTTTTTTACTTTTTGACCAGAATAATACTTAAGCATTTGTACCGAACACCCCCCTGAAATGAATGCAATTTATAATTTTAGAAAAACTCACTAATTGTGGAAAACTTCCGTAAAGTCACTACAATATAAGTATATTTACATCAGAAAAAATCATCATCAGTCAAAAAATCAGAAAATTTTGTAGGAACAATCACATACATGAGAGAAAATCAACTCAAAAAATTCTGAACTCCTCAAGTCCTGAACTTCTGTATTCTTGTTAAAATGATTGCAGTGTAATTCAGCTAAACTCTTACACCGAAATTTATGGATAACCCGATGCTGCTTAAGTCCACAACCCGTCATATTCGCATTTTTGCAGCCGAAATGGACAGGGATGAACTGATTCCGAGTAATCAAGTCTTGACATTAGATGTTGATCCAGACAACGAATTTAACTGGAATGAAGACGCTCTACAAAAAGTTTATCGCCAGTTTGATCAACTTGTAGAAGCATCTAGTGGCGCGGATCTAACCGATTATAACTTACGCCGTATTGGTTCAGACTTAGAGCATTATCTGCGATCGCTACTACAAAAAGGCGAAATCAGCTACAATCTCTCCAGTCGTGTCAATAACTACAGCATGGGAGTACCCCAAGTAGCAACAAAAGACAATTAATCGGCCACTGGCAAAAACAATATTGACAAGATTTGGAACTTAAAGGATAAGGGGTAAAGATGTACCCCTGTCTCTTTTTACCTTCCCCTTTTCCCCTGCTGTGATTGACCAAAAATGTTAAGTTTTACTGACAAGTGGCAAATTAGTTCTGTTGTGACTACATATTCCCATAAAAATAAAAGTTATGATCAGGCTGTGGATTTTCCAAAATAGGAACAGCGGCCAGTGCTGCTACCAAATACTGTTGAAAAAAATGCCAATTGCAGAATCGGTGGGAAAATTATGGAAAATGATGCGGTAAGGCTTTACTGCCCAAATGAATATTGTCAATCTGCTAATCCTCTCACCCACAAATTTTGCCAGCAGTGTTCCACACCTTTGCCTAAGCGTTACCTCTGGGCCGTGGGCAATTATCTTAATGACTGTGATCCTGGAACTATCTTAGGCGATCGCTATTTAGTTATTCATAAATCCATTCTTTTAGACATTAAACCTGGGTTACTACCTGAAATACCTGAATTAGATAATTTAGGAACAATCAGACCTTATCTGAAACTCATTCCCCATCGTCTCCATATCCCACAAGTTTATGGCATTCTCAATTTAGACCATAACCAGCACCACAAAAAAATCCTGCTCCTGGAAAGACCACCATTAATCACTGATGCAACCATCAACGAAGCACATCTATGCAATAGCTTAGATACTGTTTGGACAGAAGCTTCATCCATGCGCCAAATTCATTGGTTGTGGCAATTAGCTAATTTATGGCAACCTCTAGCCATGGAAGGCGTAGCATCTACCCTACTTGATCTAAATTGCATCAGAGTAGAAGGGGTATTAATTCGATTATTAGAATTACGACTTGATATAGACCACCTACCAATATTATCCCAATTGGGAGAATTGTGGCAACAATTAGTTAAAAATGCTAAACCTAGTATTGCCCCCTTTCTTCAAGAACTTTGTGATCTGCTGATTCAAGGAGAAATTAAATCATCAGAACAATTAATTAAGGTTTTAGATCAAGGGCTGAATCAATTAGAAAGATATCAAACCTCCACAATTAAAATCTATACTAAAAGCGATCCAGGCCCAAGTCGCCCACGGAACGAAGATGCCTGTTATCCGTCTAGTGATACCTTAATTACTAAACCACCCCAACAAAATGCTCTGGCTATTGTTTGTGATGGTATTGGCGGACATGAGGGCGGAAATGTGGCCTCTAACCTGGCAATTGAAACCATTGAGCAAAAAGTCAGAGAATTAACCTCACTGTCCTCCGATAATATAGATCCTTCATCCCTACTGTTAGATTTAGAAGGGGCAGTAGCCAATGTCAATGACAAAATCAGTCAACGCAACGATAGCGAACATCGTCAAGGACGACAACGCATGGGGACTACCATTGTCATGGCTTTACCTATTGCCCATGAAATGTATATTACTCATGTAGGTGATAGTCGTGCCTACTGGATTACCCGTCATAACTGCTATCAAGTCACCTTAGATGATGATGTAGCATCCCGTGAAGTCCGTTTAGGCTATGCTTTATACCGGGAAGCATTGCAACATAGTGGTTCTGGCTCATTGGTTCAAGCCTTGGGTATGAGTAAAAGCAATCTCCTACATCCTACGTCTCAACGTTTTATTCTTGATGAAGACGCAGTTTTTTTACTGACATCAGATGGATTAAGTGATTTTGACCGGGTAGAAGAATATTGGGAAGCGGAAATATTACCCCTGCTATTAGGTAAAACAACTATAGAAAATGTGGCAGAAAAATTAATCAACATTGCTAATACTAAAAATGGACATGATAATGTGACTATTGCCTTATTACATCATGATATTAAATACACTGAACCAGATATCAAGATGGCTATAGATATTGTTAATATTGTTGCCAATACACAACCATCAATATTTGATGATACTATTAGTAATGAAACTGAGATTGATTCTCAGAAAACTCAGGTTATTCAGGAAAATAAACCCGTTACACCTGCTTTCATCCCACTACAGTTAGTAGTAATTTTAGGCTTAATGCTATTAGTTGGTTTATTAGGATATTGGTTTAAACTACAAATTCAATCACCAACAATTATTTCCTCTCCGTCTCCTTTTGCCAGTAAACCCCCGTCTAATTCTACAGAGAGAAGGTTAGAGAATATATCTCCTAATTGGGTAATTCAGGTCAATACTCCTTTAACTATTAATAATCAGTCTTTTCCGGCACGAAGTTTTTTTCAAGTGATGGAGAAAAAACCTAATCCCAATGCCGCAGATAATCCAGATTTACGGTTACGGTTGTGTACAACTGGCAATTCCCCAGATAAAATTATTGCACTGAATTTTTCCGAACTCCAAGATTTAAATATCTCTATTTTACAATCGGAGCAGCCTAATCCCTGTGAATAGGCGCAAGGGATGGGGGGCTGGGGTGCAGGGGTGCAGGGGAGGCAGGGGTGCAGGGGTGCAGGGGAGGCAGGGGAGGCAGGGGAGAAAATGATCTTCTTCTTGCTTCATCTTTCCTACTGAACTCCTGAACTCCTGAACTCCTTACCATAAGGACAATTTTTAACGCCAACCTACTTACCCATTACCAATATCGCTAAATTGTAAAAAACCTGAAATAATACAGATATTATAGACAAAAGCAAAAATGCTAAATTGTCGAGATTTTCTTTACCTGGAATTTCCTGCATATCCATATTTTGAACGTTTAGCTTTCACTAATCCATGTCTTGCCTGAATTTGGCGATCGCCCGTCTAGTAAATACTGGTACTGATAATTTCGCCATTTGGGTAGTCAAAGCACCCTATCCCAGTGGCTACGTCCTTCGTGATTGTGTTTTCTCTGCCGAACTTAACCAAGTTTGGCGAGAATGGCAACAAATGTTTGCTGGTCATACTCCTTTAAATATCACTTCCTTGCCTACTTCTGGATCTGTTGGTTCACCCTCATCTGTGATGTCGCCGGCGGAAGGTCAACATCCCAGTCCTTACAGTAGTCGTCTCATGCAATCTTTAGGCATCCATTTATGGCGGTGGGTGTTTGATGGGGCGATTTTGAGTAGTTGGGAACGTAGTCGGGGTATGGCCATGGGTCAGCATACCCAATTAAAGTTTCGTTTGGAAATTCGTGATCCAGATCTGATTGCCTTACCTTGGGAAATTATGCAGAGGGAAGCTGGCCAAGCTGCCATATCTCTTTCCCAGGATGTTTTATTTAGTCGTACTATTAGTCAAGTTGAACAGCTGCCAGAATTACGAACTGATCGGGCGGTAAATATTTTACTGGTGTTAGGACATGATCATCAATTACAACTAGATCAGGAAGCATCCTTGTTACAAAAAATTCTGTTAGAAGGTCGTCCTGGAGGAACAACCCATTTAGGATATGCACCTTGTACAGTAAAAACATTAATGCAACCAACTAGTACGAAGTTAATTGACGAGTTAGAAACCAAAGCCTATAATGTTTTCTTTTATGCTGGTCACGGGCTACCAGACCCAGATGGGGGGTCATTATTTTTAGGCCATGAACGGAAAATTAATGGTATAGAATTAGCCCAAGTTCTAACTCGTACAGGTGTAAAATTAGCAGTTTTTAATGCTTGTTGGGGAGCGCAACCAGCAGCAATTAATCATCAAGCCATACCTGCTAGTAGTTTGGCAGAAGTGCTAATTCGCCATGGTGTACCGGCGGTTTTGGGAATGCGTGATGAAATTGCAGATGCAGAAAGTCATAGTTTTATCCAAACTTTTGCTTTGAGTTTGCGATCGCGCAAATCCATTGATGAAGCTGTAGCTGTAGCGAGGCAAGAATTATTAACTCTGTACAAATTTAATCAACCGGCTTGGACTCTACCGGTGCTGTACCTGCATCCAGATTTTGATGGAGAACTAATTAAAGGCGTAGATGAAGGAATTACAGAACTACCAGATACGGCAATTTTTGGGTTTGCTACCCCAGAAAAGACAGCATATTTGCGATCGCTTTCACCAGGAGGCAAAACTTGGTTATTGCGTTCCAGCGTTACCCGCATTGGTAGAACGAAAGATAATGATATCATCATCCCGGAAATTTATATTTCCAAACGTCACGCGGAAATTCTCTGCCGTAATATTCTCAATGGCAATAAATCCAAGATCGCCTATTACCTCCAAGATTTCTCCACTTATGGCACTACCTGGTATTTAAGCCCCAATGGTTGGCAACAGATCCTCCGGGAAGAAGTAGCTTTAATATCAGGAATGCAGTTAATGTTTGGTAGTTCTAAAGGAGAAATTTGGGAATTTATTTGTGAAGAATATTAAGGTTCGATGAACTAGACCACTATCAATCATCGAGTCAATTTTTTTACGGAAATCTCATCCTTGAGATTGTAGCTGTCAACAAGACCAATAAGTTTAAATCGTGAGAAAAAAATGAAAAACCAAATCCATAACATAAATACTTGTAATATGATGCCATCATCTTTAGAACTAGAATTACTAGCAACCCTATTAGAATCAGAAGATACTACTTATCCCTGGAATGTGGCTGATGCTGCCTCAGAAGATTATTTTCATCATCTAGAAGAACAGTTTGGTTGGCAGGATTTTCCTGAAGCAGAATTAATCAGCAGTGCAGATATTTTTTATCAAAATTTAGATATAATTTGGGATCAAGTAGGACAGGTGCAAGAAAATAATCTTAGTAAAAATACAGTTAATTCTCTACAAACAGTCTTAGAAAATACTTTTAGTGCTATTCCTGGGTTTTTACTGACAGCTATAGCTCAAAAAGCTACCGAAGTTTGTATCATAGAACAATCTGTCAGTCAAAAACTAGTCCAATGTGTAGAAGCTTTATTACCGAGTTGGCAAATAGACGATTTGTTAGTTTTAGCCCGTCCTTTTGCTTACTCGATGCGAAGTAGTGAAACCCAAACATTCACAAATTGGATCAAAGATTTTCAACAGCAAGATTGGGCAAATTTATCAGAAATAGAACAGGCAAAAATTAGTTTAGCGATCGCTAATTATGCCCTCCAATATTTGGATCAATCCCAGTTACAACCTTAATTTTTACAAGTGAGTAATATTAGATTTACCGACAATAGAGGAATTATATCAAGTCGGTCTAATTGCTGAGGATATAACTCCTGGGTTAATAATTGTCTTTTTCCTATTACCTATTACCTATAGCTGTAGCCAGGATAATTAGGACATAATTTATCCTTGAAACCTAATCATAGCGAGGGTTTTACTATTGCCTTTTGCAAGAAAGCCTCTTGCATTCTGCTATATTACCAACCTCAACAGATATGATAAGTATTCAAGCAGACATGATTTTAGGTTAAAAGTCATATAGTCAGATACTTCTACTCCTTTTTTTCCTGATTGGGAAACTCCTATATCCCATAATTATTCTATTTTGGATCAATAAAGCGAGTGGCGAAGTTTAGCGATCGCGTTGGTGATAATACTCTTGCCTTGAGGATGGCCGCCATCAAAAAAGCATAGGATAAAACACCAACTACCACTAATAAAAAAGCATTAATAGAACCTGTCGCATTCCATAAAGCATGCAGCGCCGAAGCACTCAGATAACCTACCGTTAAAATTTCTTTACCCCGGCGTGGTTTCAATACAGCCAAGCCAATAAAATAGCCTAAATATCCACTGTAAGCCATGTGTCCCGCCACAGAACCTAAAATACGGGGAATAAGTAGTTGTAAACCTACCAATTGACCTGAATTTTGGGAAATTAAAGGTACATATTGGCCAAGAGTTTCTAATAAAGTAAAACCCACAGCAGAAGCTGTCCCCAAAAGAATACCATCCAGTGGTTCCCATACACCGATCCGTTCTCGCCAAGGAGAGGGAAGAGAATTACCCAGCCAATATGCACCTAAAACCGGTAATATTTTCAGCAACTCCTCCATTAAACCCGCCCCAAAGAACATCCGCACCAATAATTCTGTAAAGGTAATACCATTTTGGGATGCAGTATCCAACCTTCCTGGTAAAATATCGCGGAATATTTTGATAAATACATCTAAAAGCGGACTGAGTAAAATTAACATTGTACTCAACGCTACTGCCATCAGTACCCACCAAGGCTTAGGTTTACCACATAATTGATAAACAAAATAGTAAGCTGCAAAAGCAATATAAGATCCGACAATGACCTGATTTGCCTGGGGATGACCTACGGTAGTAAACATTAATACCACAAATACCACTGTAAGTATTCCCGGTACTAAGTAAGCTTTGCGAGTTAAATCTTTACCAGTAGAAATGATAGGAAATAATTGTGTAAAGCTTACAGAGTCTTGTTTAGATGATAATTGATGGTGATTAATAGACGATAAAACTGTAGCTTTATTAACAGTAATCATCGTTGGTTGCGCGACAACTTCATATTCAAAAATAAATTCCGGGCCATCAGCACCAAGGGCAATGCGATCGCCCAAATGCAATTCTTGACATCCTTGTACCGGTTTTCCATTTAAAAAAGTGCCATTAGCGCTATTTAAATCGCAAATTATCCAACTGTATCCGCTATGGGGAGATAAAGAAAGGGGACGAACCACAGCATGACGGCGAGATACCATCCGGTAGATCATGGCATCCAAGACAATTTGGCAGCTAGGGTCACGTCCAATAACCATTTCTTTACCAGGAAGCAACGAGTAGCGAGATGCTGACTCTGAAACTTCAACCTTACTAGACACCAGCCGCAGAAAAGCATTCTGTCTTGCGTTTTTGCCTGTCATCGAGTTAGTAAATATGTTTAAATAAGTTCCATGGCTCACGCCACGCTATCAAATTTTATGGTAGTAGACTTAACTTTTAGCTATATTCACAGCCGCACCATTGATAACTATACTATAACTTCATTAATATCCCCTTTGCTCCCATACAAAATACAAAATTCTACAAGAAAAGAAAAAATAGCAACATTTTATATATTTACCGCAAAAAGTCGCCTAAGCTACAGACATTACTAAATTATGAGAATTGGAGAGTCATCCAGTCAGAATATGGGCAGCAAAAACAGAAATGATCCAAAAAAGAACTCTGATATTTATGTTAAAGTAAATTCAAATACATAATTGTAAGAATTTAGGAGTCACCGAGTCAGAATATTTTTGTGTACTAGCAATCATCAATTATCAAAAATGACTAGAAAACTCTAATTCATTCTGAATCCTTACATATAATCATAAAACACTCAACTCAATCTTATTGTTACCCAATCAGGAGTTATCAACAAATGGGACGCTTAAATCCTTATAATCTGCAAATGCAAATTACCCAAATGTTCACCCAAGGACAATCATTTTTTGCCTTAACTAAAGTTCAAGATTGGTTAAAAGAACATAATCAAAATCCTTTAGAGTATGAGGTTATTTTTCATCAAAAACCAGCACCTCCTGGATCAAAAGAAGTCATAGTTATAGAAATAGAATTAAAACGTAAAGATGGACAACCTGTAGATCCTTGGTTACAAGGACAAATCAACGCACAAAAATAATCTCCCATCAGATCCCCGACTTCTTAAATAAGTCGGGGGTTGAAAATAAAACCAAGATATTTGATCTCTATGAATAATGACATTGATCAACTTTTAAACACCTGGCGAAATCAACTAGCTACTGCTACTCAAAATTTATTAGAATTACAAGAATTACCCACTTATCAACGACTATCTACTACTAAATTAACAGGAATTACAGCTACTAAAATTACTCCAGCTTTAGCGACCATGAATGACTTATTTCAATATTTTGATTTATTAGTTCAAACCGTAAATAAAGCTAGTCAACTCAGACAACAACTACCCAAGTTTTTAGCATCAGAACAAAAAATAGATGAGATTAAACAGTTACTAAATGGTGCATCTATAGAGTTATCTGTTGTCAAAATTCCCTTAGCAGAAAGACAACTTTTAACAGTGAATAATCAAGTTAATACAATCACTCCAAATCAATTATTACAAATAATGATTCATGCCTTTTCTATTGCTAGAGATGCTATTTTAGAAGTTGATGCAGTTTGGGAAAAATTAGATTATGTAATTTTCGATATGCACGAAGAAGTTAACTGTTTACAGAAATTAGCAACTTCTTTAGGACAAAATAATTTAACAGAACTAAATCAAACTGAAAATCATCTAAAATTACTTCAACAAAGAATAGAAGAAGATCCGCTAGGAATAAAGACAGAACTACAACAACAAATTTATCCCCTATTAAAACAAACTAAAGCCAAACTAGAACAAGTTTGGTTAAAACAAGAAAAATGAAAGGACAAATTAGCAGCATCTCATCAACTATTAGAACAATTACAAGAAAATCATGAAAAATCATTGATTATTTTTGCGGAATGTCAAGAGAAAATTATGGATCACTCCATAACTCAAGTTCCCTTAAATATTGAGGAAATTACAGCTTTAAATCAATGGTTAATTAAGTTAGATACTAAATCACAAGAGGGTTTAATTGATCCGATTATAATTGGTTTAGATAATTTATTAAATAAAGCTAAAGAATATAATCTTTTTGCCCAGGATGTGTATTTAATGTATAGTAACTTATTGCAAACTCGCAAAGAATTACGGGGTAGATTAGATGCACTCCAAGCTAAAGCATTAGCTAAGGGATTAATAGAAGATGTTACTCTGACTAATTTAGCCCAAAAAGCCAGAAATCTATTATACACTAGACCAACTCCCATTAATCAAGCTAATCAGTTAGTAATGGAATATGAAAAAATATTAAGTTATAAGTTGAAAATAGGCACTTATTGATCCCCCCTACCCCCCTTTTTAAGCTATCCATTACCCACATCTTTCTTAACATAAAGTTTGACAAAATCCAGGGATTGTGTATTGACTATGAAAATACCCAGAGTCAAACCAACGTCAGTCAATGGAAGAGTGGATCACACAAGAACTGGAAAGA
>JBJTUF010000326.1:0-2546 GCA_046080565.1 Cuspidothrix sp.
AATTTAGAAATTCTTTTTGCGGATGTAAATAATGTCTTTATAGCAGCTGATTTATTATGGTATCCAGTACGTTCTAAAGTGATTACACCAACTGCACCAGATGTTATGGTAGTATTTGGCAGACCTAAAGGTAAACGTAGATCTTATCGTCAATGGAGAGAGGAGAATATACCACCCCAAGTAGTGTTTGAAATTCTTTCAACTAGTAACAACGATGATGAAATGCAGCGTAAACTAGAATTTTATCAGCAATATGGAGTACAGGAGTATTACATATATGAGCCTGAGTCCTATGAAATTGAAGGTTGGATCAATAATAATGGCTCTTTGGTACAACTTGAACAGATTAATGGTTGGATTAGTCCCCGGTTAGGAATAAAATTTGATACATCTCAAGGAGAATTAATTATTTATCGTCCTGACGGAGAAAGGTTTTTAACTCCTGTACAATTAAGAAAGGAGTTAGAAGCACAGCGTGAATCTACTGATATAGAACGTCAAAGGGCAGAGATTGAACGTCAACGTGCTAATGAAGCGGAAGCTAAACTATCTATATTAGCTCAAAAGTTAAGAAAGTTAAATATTGATCCTGATAGTTTATGAATAATGATCACTAGTCATGATATTATTTTCTGCATTAGAGAAAACACAATGATATTACTCAACAGGAGAAAATTCACAATGGAGTCTGTGGACAACTTACAGAAAAAACAATCCCCAAGTAATTTCCGTTGTCATGTAAAATAATCAAGGATGACGATAAAAGCGATCGCTGTTCCTCTTATGACAAACATAGCTGATGTTAATGCTGACAAACGACAACAATTCATTGCTCTAGTAAGGAAATATGTTAAACCGGGGGCAGGAAGCAGTGTAGAATTTTTAAACAAACGTACTTGGAGTTATCCGGTGACAAAGCTTAATGATATTATTAAACAAGCACCCTTTTTGGTAGTCGGTGGAGTAGCCACAAGACTTTATATGCCAGAAAGAATGACTCTGGATTTGGATATTGCTATCAGAGCAAAAGATGCTGAATTAATATATCAGGATTTGGAAAAAGCCCAGGGGCAAAAAATTGGTGAGTTAAGTATTCCGGGTACTCAATGGAAATTACAAGATGAGACATATTTAGATGTATTAGAAATTGAGGATAATTGGATAAGAGAAGCTCTTAATAGTCCCAACTATGCAGCTGATGGTTTGCCAATAATTGACTTACCTTATTTAGTTTTAATGAAACTGATAGCAGGCCGCAGTCAAGATTTAGCAGATATTAGCCGAATGTTAGGAGGAGCAAATAATTTACAATTGCAAAAAGTTAAAACTGTCATCAAGCAATATTTGCCCAGTGCCTCAGAAGACTTGGAAAGTTTGATGATTTTAGGTCAACTAGAACAAAAATAAATCAACAAGAGAAAATTCACTTTGATTAAATTATTTGACATAATAGGCGATAACCAGTTATCATACAAAGTAATTAAGGAGAAAAATATGACTCTAGCCACTCCTATTCCAACAGAAAAAACCTATTATACTCCAGAAGAATATCTGGAGTTAGAAAATCAATCTGAAAGCAAACATGAATACTTAAATGCAGAAATTATCCCCATGACTGGAGGAACAACAAATCACAATAAACTAGCTTTGAAAATTGCAGCTAAACTTTTAGCGATTTTAGAAGAACAAGGTTATGAAGTATATATAGGAGATGTAAAATTATGGATTGAAGCATCTAATCGTTATACTTATCCTGATGTGATGGTAGTGGAAGGTAAAGCAATTTATCAAGGTAAAACTCAAACGAGTATTACTAATCCCCTGATAATTATTGAAGTTTTATCAAAGTCTACATCTAACTATGATCAAGGGGATAAATTTGATGCTTATCGGACGATTCCCAGTTTTCAAGAATATATTTTAATTTCCCAAACTGAATATTATATTAAACAGTTTGTGAAAAATGAACAAGATAAATGGCTATTAACTGATTATCGAGGAGAATCAGAAATTTTAAAGTTGGAATCTGTGGATTTTGAGATGAGTTTGAAGCAACTTTATCAGTATGTTGATTTTAGTCAAGGTGAAGATTAGGTATAATGTTTTACTTTGTGCTGATAAAGCGTAAGCTAAACTATTTATAGTAGCTCAAAAGTTAAGAGAGTCAAATATTGATCCTGATTGATCCTGATAGTTTAGGAATAATGATCACTAGTCATGATATTATTTTCTGGATTAGAGAAAATACAATGATATTAATCAAAAGAAGACTTGGAAAGTTTGATTATTTTAGGTCAACTAGAACAAAAATAAATCAACAGGAGAAAATTCACAATTGAGTTTATTGACAAGGGAGACAAAAAGTGGTATTCTCCGTTGGTAAATACACTCTGTTATATAAGACTTACCCACGAGTCACGCAATACAGAAATTTTTGATATACTCAGTGTATTTTCTTTGACATACTGTGCTGAAATACACATATTAAGGATGAAATGTTGATGGATATTCCCTTATTACTACACTCTTTATCAGAATTTAAAGAG
>JBJTUF010000327.1:0-35160 GCA_046080565.1 Cuspidothrix sp.
TTTATGGCATGGAATTATGGGCTGATTTAGCTCTGAATTTAATCGATCTTAAGCCTCATAAACGCCTCTTTTTTCAACGTGGCTTTCAGGCTCTATCCCTCATGAAACAAGCTGTTTAGCCACCTTGTCACCCGTTAAGCCGTTTCTGTTACCTCGACAACAGTTTCCGTAATTTGCACCACATTTTCCACCTTGTCAGGTATGGCTGATTCTGTAGGCGGAATTATCTGTTTTTCTGGCTCATAAATAACTTCTGGGGTGGCTGCTGGTTCTGTGGTTTCCTCAGACGATGATTCAGGAACACTAACTTCTAAGACCGTTGCAATGGCTTCTGGCTGATTAATCAGTTCTGAGGTAGGCAGTGTTTCTGTGGTTTCTACAATACCGACTGGGGAAACAGTTGGAGTTGCTTGAGTTTTGTCCACTGTTTCTGGTGTGGGTGTGTTAGTAACTGACTTTTTACTTATAGTTTGCTGTAGCTTTGCTTTTGTACCAGTCAAAAAACCACCAAAAAATCCTGATATTTGTCCTAGTTTGTCAGAAAGAGAAAACTTGGATATTTGAGTTTGTAGACTCGTTTTAACTAATTCAGGACTGGGTACAGGAGTTTGTTGTACTTCTGGAGTCAACTGTCGGCGTAATAAGAGAGTTTGGGCGATAAACCAGACTAGCATAGACACACTAGCTATATGACCCAACAATAAACCGCCAGTAATTCGGGGCGCAAAAATCCAGAGTATCAAAGCGTAGAATAGCCCCACTCCACTCCAGATAAAATCTTGCTTACGATGAATTTCTGGAAAGAAGAAAGCTGATAGATAAATGGCTAGACTGGCAAAACCAACTACTAACGCTAGGAGATAAGTCAACATTTTTTCATCCTCCTTACTATTTGAATAAAGGCAAGAGGCAAAAGGTAACAGGGAACAGAAAAATCAATTGTGTAATTAATTTTGTTTCATTACTTAAATTTCTTCCCTGCTCTTGTGATCCCCCGCTCCCCCGCCTCCTCTCTTTGGCTATGTATTTTAATGTTGCAAATTTTGTTAATAAATTGTTGACTTCGATACAAATTAAAATTAATTATTGATGTGGGTGATGATTTCTTAAATTCTACAAAAACTCTTAATATCTTCTTTAGGAGTGAAGCCAAAATCTCGGACTACCCTTAAAGAGAAAGGATCTGCAAGAGAAAGAGCCAAACCCAAAAAAAGATTTGAACTGAACTATGACACTACAAAGCTTTGGTGTGATTGGATTAGCCGTGATGGGCGAAAATATCGCTCTTAACGTTGAGCGCAATGGCTTCCCAATTGCAGTTTACAACCGCTCTCGTGAAAAAACCGATGCCTTCATGGCACTCCGCGCTCAAGGACGGAACGTCAGAGCCGCTTTTAGCCTGGAACAATTTGTCGCTTCATTAGAACGTCCCCGGAAAATTTTGGTAATGGTGCAAGCTGGTAAGCCTGTTGATGCGGTAATTCAACAGCTTAAACCATTATTACAAGAGGGAGATATCATTATTGACGGTGGTAACTCCTGGTTTGAAGATACAGAAAGACGTACCCAGGAATTAGAACCCACTGGTTTACGCTATATCGGTATGGGTGTGAGTGGTGGTGAAGAAGGAGCATTAAATGGCCCTTCTCTCATGCCCGGTGGTACAAAAAGCTCTTATGAGTATCTATCTCCCATTTTCAATAAAATCGCGGCTCAAGTTGATGATGGCCCTTGTGTAACCTACATTGGACCCGGTGGTTCTGGTCACTATGTGAAAATGGTTCACAACGGTATTGAGTACGGCGATATGCAATTAATTGCAGAAGCCTACGATTTGATGAAAAATGTGGCTGGTTTAAGTGCAGCACAACTCCATGAAGTGTTTGCCCAATGGAATACAACTGACGAACTTGATTCATTTTTGATTGATATTACAGCCAATATTTTCCCCTACGTTGATCCAGAAAGTAAAATTCCTCTGGTTGATTTGATTGTTGACGCAGCTGGTCAAAAGGGAACTGGTCTTTGGACTGTAAAAACTGCTTTGGATATAGGTGTGGCAATTCCCACAATTACTGCGGCGGTAAATGCCCGGATTATGTCTTCTATTAGAGATGAACGGATTGCTGCCTCTAAACAAATCAGTGGACCTAATGCTAAGTATGGTGGCGATATTGCGGCTTTTGTGAACATGGTGCGTGATGCTCTTTATTGTTCCAAAATCTGTTCTTATGCTCAAGGTATGGCTCTGTTATCTACAGCTTCTAAAACTTACAATTGGGATTTGAATTTGGGCGAAATGGGTCGAATTTGGAAGGGAGGTTGTATTATTCGCGCTGGTTTCTTGAATAAGATTAAGAAGGCATTTGACGAAAATCCAGCTTTACCTAACTTGTTGTTAGCACCTGAATTTAAGCAAACAATTCTTGATAGACAAGCTGCTTGGCGTGAAGTAATTGTCACTGCTGCTAAGTTGGGTATTCCTGTTCCTGCTTTTAGTGCTTCTCTAGATTACTTTGATAGCTACCGCCGCGATCGCTTGCCACAAAACTTAACTCAAGCACAACGCGACTATTTCGGCGCTCACACCTACAAACGTATTGACAAAGAAGGATCTTTCCACACTGAGTGGGTTCCCATTGCTGAAGCTCAGAAGTAAGATATTTCTGGTTAAGCTTTCAAGTTAATTCTTGCCATTTATTTCGGCAAGATTGCCTCTAGGGGCGGGGTTTCCCCGCCCTTAATTGTGAGACATTTATTGAATTTAGCTGAAAAGTTATGCTATAATCCTATAACAAATATTATACCAGCAACAATAGTAATAATATTGATTGTCAGTAAAAATTAAAAATAATCTCATAAATACAAAAAAGCTATGTATATACGAAAAATTGAAATTAAAAATCTGTGGGGAAATGATTTCTTATGGACACTCAATGAAGACGTAAATGTTTTGATTGGTAAAAATGGTTCAGGGAAATCAACAATACTACGAATGCTTTATGAAGCAGTATTGCCTGTTGAAGATAGCAAACTGGATTTTAGGTTATTTGACCCCATTGATGAAATAATTATCGAGTTAGAAGATGATATTGTCGTCAGAGTTAATAGTGAAAGTAGAAGTATAACGGCAAACAAAGAAATTACTAATTATAATCTGAATATAAACTTTATTAATACTTTTGATGTGGTTGAAAAGAGGTTAAACCCAGATACCACATTACTTGACTACCAACTTGATAACTTAAAACACGAATTTGTTACTTATCAAAGAGATTTATCTAATCAAGTAGAAGAAACATTTAAAATAGATGATAAAGCAACAAGAAGAAATCAATTAGAAAAAATTGAATCTATCTATGAAACTAAAAATACATTCATTAAGATATTATCTCAACTATTTAGTGACACAGAAAAAAAATTTGATGAAAAAGAATTTTACTTTTTAAAACAAGGAATCCAAACACCTATACTACCAGAAAATCTGTCATCTGGGGAGAAACAGATGTTGATTATCTTATTAACAACATTACTTCAAGACGGTAAAGATTATATATTATTAATGGACGAGCCGGAGATATCGCTGCATATTAATTGGCAAAGGAATTTAATCTCAAATATCAGGCAGATAAATCCAAAATGTCAAATTATTATGATAACTCATTCACCAACTGCCTATTATCAACGCTGGATTGAAGAAGTCACAAGAATAGAAGATATTCAGTCAACTTCAGATTTAGTAACAGAAAGTAACATTTTAAAAGAAAAAACAGATCAATTAGGAGAGCGTGTACAAGAAATAAAAAGTATTTTTGGTAGCTTTTCGGGGAACACGTCACGTAAACTTTATCAATTTAATCGTAAAATTAGTGAATATACATCATTTACAAAAGATGAATGCCTTCAATTGTTAGATTTCCTGAAAGAAAATACGATTTATCCCGATGTAATAACATTTACTACTCTTATTTCCAAGCTCACTCATTATAAAGATGCAAAAGAGATTTTTGATTTAATGGCAGCAGAAACTTATAGTAAATCATCTCATGTTAAGCCAAATGATATAACTCTTAACACTTTGATCAAAAAAGTCAGTGGAGTTGAAGAAGGCATTGAACTTATTCATAACATAAATGAAAACATGGAATTGCGTCCTGATATTATAACTTTCAGCACTCTGCTTGGGAAAGCAAGAAATATGGACGAAATTAGATCCCTTGAAGATGCAAGAACTTATTATGGAATTAAAGCAAATAATATATACTTAAATAAATTGTCTTTTAAGGGGTTTCAGGCAGGACGGTAACTAATGAAAGATAATAATTATCAAGAGATTCTTGAAAGAATTGGAGCAGATGCTTTTCACAATGGGTGTGAAATTTCTGTGTTAGTCGAAGATATTTATGATGAAGAATTTTGGAGGCTTATTATTGAAAATGCTAAACCAAACTTAAGAAATAGAATTTATTTCCCATCATATATCAATAAAAAAGGAACACGCGGAAAAGATATTTTAAAAAAATATCAAAGCTTCGTTAATAAAAAACTTATTATTTGTATTGATAGTGATTGTGAATACTTGTATGATCAGAATGTTTGGTATATTGCTGACTATATTTATCATACAGTTGTTTATAATAAAGAGAACTTTCAGTGTAATCATTTTTCATTAAATGAAATATGCAAAAGTTTAACCACCAAAAACTATGATTTTAGGAGTTTACTTGAAAATATTTCCCGAAGAGTTTCTCCTCTATTTTACGTTTGGTTCTACTTTAAAGAAATCAACTACAATAATGTTGAGCATCTTATAAATAACGAAGCATTTGCAAGAGTTTTAAATTTTCAAGATAGTCAATTCGACAATATTGGAGATGAGAATATCTTATTTCAAAATATTGAAGATAGAGTGAGAAATACATTACAAAATCTAAAAGAAGTAATGGCTGATGATGGTTGGTATGAATCAATTTTTAGCGATGGTATTCCTGATATACAAAATCGGTTAACAGAACAATACTCAATACGTCCAGAAGATATTTTGTCATTGTGTTGTGGACATGGTGTATTAGACCAATTTGTTGAACCCTTTATGAGAAAAATTATTGACATACTAAAGACTTTAAAAATAGAAGAAGTAAAACAGGCTTTAAGTGAAGACAAGGATATTAATAACACAATTAGTCGCATCGAAAATATTGCAAAACGAGATATTAAGACTATGTTAAATACCAGTTTAATATATCTCCTTCTTGATAATGCTGTCGAAAATCAACAGATGCAAGAAATCAAAGACAAACTAGCTAGAGAACTGAATTAGTGCGATAGCGAAGCACTCCGCAGAAATCGCTTTTTGGAAGTAAAATATCTAATATATTCCCTAGTTTTATCCATCTCAATTAAAATCCAAATAGAGGTGACAATGGTTTTACAATTCGTCAGACACCAATTTACGGTTAAGCAATTTCACCAAATGGCTGAATCTGGTATTTTGTCAGAAAATGACCGAGTAGAATTAATTCGGGGGGAAATGATTGATATGTCACCTATTGGAAGAAGACACGCTGGTTGTGTTCTATTTTTAAGTAACTTCCTAATTTTGCTATTAGGAGGACGTGCTTTAATTAATGTACAGAATCCTTTAGAATTAGATGAAACTTCTGAACCTCAACCAGATATAGCATTATTAAAACCACGTCCAGATTTTTATAGAAATTCACATCCCCAACCAGAAGATATATTTTTGTTAATAGAAGTTGCCGATACAACGGTAAAATATGATCGAGAAGTGAAAATTCCTTTATATGCAGAAGCAAATATTCCTGAAGTTTGGTTAATAGATGTTAATCAGGAAGTTGTAGAAGTATATCGAAATCCTCTCCAGGGAGTTTATCAAGATGTACAGAAGTTAGTAAAAAATCAAGTTTTATCAATTTTAGCTTTTCCTGATGTGAATATTAATGTGAGTGAAATGTTTTAATTTTATCTAAATTGTATCTGGATCAATATTTAATTCCCGAAGTTTTGCTGCTAAATTTTCTGCTGTTTCTTCCGGTGTAGGTACTAATTTTCCTGTTGGTGTGAAATAGCGTAATAAACCTTCATAAATTCCTAAATATAATCCTAATTGTTGACTCCATAAATATCCTTTTTCATTTGCTTCTAGTGGTTGATATTTGCCATCTAGTAAATGAAAACCTGCAAATTCTAATGTATAGGGATCAAACCAAAAATAATCCGGTGTCCGAAATGTATCTTGATAAAGTTGTTTTTTAAATTCTCTATCGGTGTTAGCTGTACTTGGTGAAAGAATTTCTAAAATGAAATTGGGATATTTACCATCTTCTTCCCACACTACCCAACTTTTACGGGTTTTGCGTTCTGTTCCTAAGACTACAAAAAAATCTGGACCACGAAAATATTCTGATTTTTTCTGCTTAGGACTATAGTAAATACTGAGATTTCCCGCAGCATAAAAATCAGTTCTATCTTTCCATAACCATTCTAAACATTTGAACAGTAAGATTATTTGTCGTAGATGTAGTTCTGTTTCCACGGGTGGTTCATCACTATATAAATCGCTAGGAGGAAAAATTATCTCTTCAGAGGTATTTTGTTCAGGGGCTAATTCTTGAGTAATCATCATGATATGATACCAAGTAGTTATTTGTTTATTTTAACTTGAATTATAGATGATTTCTGGTCTTTTGAGAGAGATTTGTTACTGAAAAATTCTACAATGTGTATGTGAAGTCTTCCACTAACATACCGGGAACTAAACTACCTCCTAATTCTCGACTTTCATAAGTTCCGACTTCGGGAATAAATTCTTGGAAGTTGGTTAAATTAACTAGATTTTCTGTTCCCCAACAACGATAGAGACTTTCATCAAAGCGGAGGTTGGCAATGGGGGCAACTATTTCGCCTTTTTCTACCCAAAAGCAAGCATAACGGGTCATACCTGTAATTCTGGCTGTTTGGCGATCGCTCCAGTTCAAATAATGTAAATTAGAAACATATAATCCTGTATCTAAACTTGGTAAAATCTGCTCAAAATTCAAAGTCCCAGGGCTAATTTCTGGAGAACGTAAGGTTTCTGAACTATTCGCACCATTAGCAATTTTATTATATTCTTTGGCTGTCCGAGAATTAACCAAACTATTAATTAAACTCCCTTTTTCAATCAATGTTAATTCTGCTGGAGCTATTTCTCCTAAATTATTAAATCTGGGAACTAAACCACCTTGAAAGTTTTCTTTTAAAGTAAATTTGGAAGAAAGTTGTTTTTCTTGATGTGATAAAGCGGCCAAAGCACTATTACCTTGTTGAATACTAGCTTCACTAATAGCACCCCAGGAAAGCATACCCAATAAATCAGCTACAGCAGCAGGAGCAAAATAGGTTTTGTATTGTCCTTTTGATAATTCTTTGACTGGACGAGATAGCATTTCTAGTTGGTGTTTGCCATCATTTATTTTTGTTACATAAGCAGTTTGATCCCATTCACTGCCGGCAAAAGTGCCTTTTACAGCCTGTCCTGATGGTATAAATAAGGAATAATCTAAGTTAAATGAATCGGTCGCAAACCAGTGTTTTTGTCCGTTAGAATCACCATAACCTCTGATGACAATTCCTCCGGCATACATTCCCGTAAAATCTAAATTAGCAACTGTTTTGAGAATACTGGGAACTAATATTTCTGGAGTGAGTAATTTACCAATATGTACTTCTGTGCTAGTGTTATTTCCTGATGGTATGACTAAATAAGGATCAACTGGTAATAGTGGTAATTCATCTCGTAATTCTTGTAAAGCTCTGTATGCTAATTCCCAATCTCTATCCCAATTACCAGTAAAGGGAACCTGACGATAACTACTACGTTGATTGGCAATTAATGTCAGTTGTATCCAACCATCATGAACACAACCTGTTTGTCTGACTTTTGCACCATTAAAGCGGGTAAATTGACTTTTTTCACTGTTTAGTCTGACTGTGAAATGTTCATTTTCAGCTTTTTTTAACAGGAGAATTTCGATCAGTTGATCAAAAGTTTTTTCTAAATTTGATAATTCTTCAATTTTCATTGTTTAAATTTTTTCTGGATCAATATTTAATTCTCGCAATTTTGCGGCTAAACGTTCTGCTCTTGCGTCTGCTTGTACTGCTCGTTTAGCTTCCTGGTCTGCTCTTTTGTCTGATTTTGCTGCTTTTTGAGCTTCTTTTTCCGCGCTTTCTTCTGGTGTTGGGATTAACTCACCTTCAGGTGTAAAATACCTTAATAAACCCTCATATACTCCTAAATATAAACCTAATTGTTGACTCCATAAATATCCTTTTTCATTTGGTTCTAAAGGTTGATATTGACCATTTGTTAAATAAAAACCAACAAATTCTAATGTATAGGGATCAAACCAAAAGTAATCCGGTGTCCGAAATGTATCTTGATAAAGTTCTTTTTTAGTTACTCTATCAGTGTTAGCTGTACTTGGTGAGAGAATTTCTAAAATGAAATTGGGATATTTACCATCTTCTTCCCAGACTACCCAACTTTTTCGGGTTTTGCGTTCTGTTCCTAAGACTACAAAAAAATCAGGACCACGAAACTTTTCTGATTTTTTCTGGTTAGGACTATAGTAAATACTCAGATTTCCCGCAGCATAGAAATCATATCTATCTTTCCACAACCATTTGAGACATTTGATTAAGAGCATAATTTGCTCTAGATGCAGTTCTGTTTCCACGGGTGGTTCATCACTATATAAATCGCTAGGAGGAAAGATTACATCTGCGGAGATGTCGTCTGTTTCTAGTTCTTGAGCAATGATCATATTGATATGGCATCAAGTAGTTATTTGTTTATTGTAGCATTAATTAAAAATTAATACATGATCCATTCTTTTGTTGGGTTGCGCTGTCGCTTAACCCAACCTACTTTAAATAACCGTAACGTCAATCAGAAAATTCATTAACCACCTCCAAAAACTTCTACATTTGCAAATAAACAAATTGGTGAACCATGACCTACAAAAATGGCTTGGTTTGGTTCTCCTTTGCCGCAATATGGTGTACCATACATTTCCCAACTGTGATTATTGCCAACTTGAGTTAAGCTGTGCCAAAATTCTGGTGTGGTAGCGCGATAATTGGGATTACGAAGGGTTTTGGTGAGTTTACCGTTTTGAATTAATTTGGCATATTCGCAACCAAATTGAAATTTATAACGTTGATCATCTATTGACCAAGAACGGTTAGATTCCATGTAAATACCATGTTCTATTCCTGAAATAATTTCCTCAAAGGTGGCGTTTCCTGGTTCTAAATTCAAGTTAGCCATTCTGTCTATGGGAGGGCGATTCCAAGAACAAGCACGCGCACAAGCAACTCCGGGTAAATTTGCTCTAGCTTGACTTTCTAAACTGCCTAAACCTCTTTGTAAAATGCCTTCTTTAATCACATATTCTTTAGTAGCTACTGCACCGATATCATCAAAACCATAACTAGCAAATTCACCTGCTACTGTAGGATCAAAGGTGATATTCATGAGGGGTGAACCATATTGTAATTTACCAAAATCTTCTGGTTTAACAAAGCTACCGCCGGCATAGTTGCGTTCATCTCCTAATATGCGGTCAATTTCTAAAGGATGTCCAATACTTTCATGAATTTGCAGCATCATTTGATCTGGTGCTAAAACTAAATTGGTACGGGTATTAGGACATTCTTGGGCTGTTAATAATTCTAATGCTTGTTCACCTACTTTTTGGACTTGATGCCATAATTTATCTTGTTTGAATAGTTCCCAACCGCCTTGATAATAGTTAGCTTCTTGACCGTTGTTGGTGCGTTGTTGTACGATGTCTCCATCTTTGGCGATCGCTCCAAAATGATTTCCTATTGATAAAATCTTTTGATATACCTCTGAACCGTTGCTACTGACAAACCAAGTTTCTTTTTGATCTGTGCTAACTCTAGCTGTAGTTTGAATGATTTTATCGTTAATTTGCAGTTGTTGGCAAATCCGAATTAGTAACTCGTTTATTTCTCCAGGAGTAATGGCGTTAAATGGTTCTAAAAATGGTGAATTATATTCACCAACTACTTTAGGGCGTGTATTTTCACTAACGGGATATATCCAATATTTACTTGCTGCAACTGCTTGTTTATAGGCTATTTCTGCGGCGTTTTGTAAGCTAGAAATATGTAAGGAATTAGTTGCAGCATAACCTAAACAACCATCAGCAATGACTTCTATCATTGCTCCCATGTTTAATGATTTACCATTATTTTGGGGTAAACCATCTCTCACAAAATGGGTTCTGGTTGTTTCTTTGACAGCACGGATACCGATCCAATCAGCAGGGATGTTAAAATGAGATATGGCCGTTGTTAGTTCTTTCCACATAGCTTCAATTAAAAATTAAAAAATCAAAGTTGAAAATCTGTTTTTACATTATAAATTATGTATCATTCAAACAAACAATAACGAACCTCAGAGGACAACGAGAGAAAAAGTTTCTGAGATATTGGTTAGTTGTAAATAATTTTTCAAGAGAATGAACCACGAAGAACGCAAAGAACACGAAGGAAGAAGAGAAGTAATATTAGAACAATAAAGGAGTAAGATTCAATCATCTTTTTGTCTTTACCTCTGTGTCCTCTGCGTCTATGCGGTTCGTTAAAAAAATCATGTTCACAACTCAGATGACAATGCTTTTTTAATTCTTAATTTTTAATTTCTCCGTTGCCACCGTGTACCTTCTTTGCTATCAATTAATTCTATTCCTTGGGTTTTGAGTTCATCTCTGATTCTATCAGATTCGGCAAAGTTTTTGGTTTTTCTTGCTTCTTGTCTTTTCTGAATTAAATCCTCAATTTCTGCATCACTTAAACCATCTGGTTGAGAAGTTTCTGCTTCGGATTTGGCTGTTAAACCTAGAACTTCTGCTAATATGACTAGGGTTTGCCATTGTTTTAATAATTCATCGGCGGAAGTTTCTGTTTTTCCTTGATGAACTATGATATTTCCTTCTTTTCTGAGTTCTTTCGCTAATTCAAAAATGACGGCTAAACCTCCAGGAAAGTTAAAATCATCATTGACTACTGTGGTAAATTTATCAATTTCTGATTGATCAAGATTTGAGTTATTTAATTCCAGGCTTTCCCAACCTAATTGTTGACTGTGTTGATGTCCAAATAATAAACCTTCTTTGATAGTATGCCAGCCATTTGTTGCTGCTAAAATTGCTTCATCTGTGAAATCTATGGGTTTGCGATATTGTGCCATTAACACAAATAATCTTAATGCCATGGGGTCAACTCCACGATCTAATAAATCGCGGATGGTGGTAAAATTGCCTAAAGATTTAGACATTTTTTCCCCATCTACTTTGACCATGCCATTATGTAACCAATAGTTAGCTAAAGGTTTACCGGTTACTGCTTCCGATTGGGCAATTTCGTTTTCATGATGTGGGAAAATTAAGTCTGCACCACCAGCATGAATATCTATGGTATCACCCAGGCGATCGCGCACCATTGCCGAACATTCAATATGCCATCCAGGGCGGCCTTTTCCCCACGGTGACTCCCATGCAGGTTCGGATGGTTTGGCAGCTTTCCAGAGGGCAAAATCAAAGGGATCTTTCTTTTTCTGATATTCTGGATCTTCTACATTTACCCTTTCGCTTGCACCTGCTTGTAAATCTTCTAATTTCCGTCCTGAAAGTTTGCCATATTCATTAAATTTTCGCACCGCATAATAAACATCACCCTCAGATGGATAAGCAAAACCTTTTTGTTCTAAATCATGAATTAATCTTTGAATACCATTCATTGTATCGGTAGCGCGTGGGTATTCATCTGCTTGTTGTATTCCCAAACGTGCCATATCTGCAAAATATGCTTGAATATAGCGTTCTGCTACCGCTTCCATGGTTGATTTTTCTTCCCGTGCGCGTTTGAGAATTTTATCATCAATATCCGTAAAATTCTGAATATAGCGCACATCATAACCGATAAATTGTAGATAGTGCCGCACTACATCCCACACTATACACGCTCTAGCGTGACCCAAATGACAATAGTCATAAACCGTCACGCCGCAACAATACATCTTTACCTTGCCAGGTTCAACGGTGGTAAATGGTTCTTGACGACGAGTAAGCGTATTGTAAATAGATAGGGTCATAATAGAGAAATGGGACAATCCAACGATTAGTAATGATAACGTAAGTTGCGAGTCAGAGGATAGATAAGAGAGATGGAATTAAAAATGAAATTAAAAGCGATCGCTCTGATCATCTATGATATCTGATGTAGTTCCATAGATAATTTACAGTAATATTATGTAATGCAATTAGCAGAGGTTGGTAAATTATGATTCAAGCTTTACCCAAAACTCAATCAGTAACTTTTGCAGAGTTTATTGAATGGAAACCAGAAAATAATAAATATGAATTACACAATGGAGTAATTTTTGAAATAGCACAACCATTAGGAGATCATCAAGATATTACTAGCTTTTTTGCTGAGAGAATAACGGCTGAATATTTACGTTTAAATTTACCATACCGGATTCCAAAAACAGTATTAGTGAAACCACCAACAAGTGAATCTGCTTACTCACCCGATGTGTTAGTATTGAATCGTGAGAATTTAATTAATGAACCCTTATGGAAAAAAGAATCTACAGTTATTCAAGCAGAATCAATTCCTTTAGTTATTGAAGTCGTCAGTACAAATTGGCGTGTTGATTATTTAACAAAAATAAAAGATTATGAAGAAATTGGTATTCGTGAATATTGGATAGTTGATTATTTAGCTTTAGGTGGAACTCCCTATATAGGCAACCCCAAACAACCTACCATTTCTATCTATAATCTCATCAATGGGGAATATCAAGTTAACCAATTTAGAAATAATGAGATGATCAAATCAGCAACATTCCCAGAATTGCAATTAACAGCAAATCAGATTTTTCAAGCTGGTATATAACTAGAAATGACAACTAGCCAAAATCGGGCTAATATTCAAAATAGACCAAAATTCTACATAATGATTATGCAAACCACAGTTAATTCCGAACCTCAACCAATGGAAGCGACCAAAAAAGGCTTACCAGTAACAATTATTACGGGTTTCCTTGGTAGCGGTAAAACAACTTTACTCAATCATATTCTCACAAATCAGCAAGGTGTGAAAACTGCTGTTTTAGTCAATGAATTTGGCGAAATTGGTATTGATAACGAATTAGTTGTTTCCACCGAAGAAAACATGGTGGAATTAAGCAATGGTTGTATTTGTTGCACCATTAATAATGACTTAGTTGATGCAGTTTACAAAGTCGTAGAACGGGCAGAACAGCTAGACTATTTAGTTGTAGAAACCACTGGTTTAGCAGACCCTTTACCAGTAGCAATGACATTTCTGGGTTCAGAATTGCGAAATGTAACTCGGTTAGATTCTATTATTACTGTAGTTGATGCCGCAAATTATAGCCTAGATTTATTCAATTCTGAAGCTGCTTTAAGTCAAATTACTTATGGTGATGTCATTATTCTCAATAAAACCGATTTAGTTGATGAACCAACTTTGCAAGAATTGGAGAAAAAAATCAACAATATCAAGGAAGGATCAAGAATTATTCGCACAACAAAATCTCAAGTTCCCCTTCCTTTGATTCTGAGTGTCGGTTTATTTGAGTCTGATAAATATTTTGATTCCCAGGAACAAGAAGATCATCATCATGATAAGCATGATCATTCTCATTGTGATCACGAACATGATGATCATGATCATTCTACCTGTGGACATGACCATCATGATCATGAACATCATCACCATGAACATTCTCACCACTTAGAAAATGATGGTTTTATTTCTATTTCTTTCCAAAGTGATAAACCATTTTCCATTAGAAAGTTTCAACATTTTTTAGATAATCAATTACCCACTAATGTTTTCCGTGCTAAAGGAATTATGTGGTTTGATGAAAGTCCTCAGCGTCATATTTTCCATCTTTGCGGTAAACGCTTCACTATTGATGATGATCAATGGAAAGGTGAAAAGAAAAATCAATTAGTATTAATTGGTCAAAATCTTGATACTGAAACCTTACTTCAGCAATTGGAGAACTGTATTTGTCTTACTTCAACTCCTAAAGATAAAGGGTTTGAGAAATAGTTGTAGGGTGTGTCAGACTGTATAAATTCTGTAAATAAACAGATTATTAATATCTGACGCACTCTATCAATGTGGTGAATAAACCATGAAGAATGCGTAAGTCCTAAATTCTAAATTATCTAAACGACAACTTTTTCATCAGGATGAGGAGTGATAACTTTGGTTGTTAAATTATTTTTTTCTAGTAATGTCTGAAATTCTGCAATAGTTCCCTGATTTTGTATCAATTTTGCTAGTATTCCTCCAAATACAATATCTCCTCCTGCGGCTGTAGGTAACATAAATTGAGGTTTTACAGATTTTGCTATCTCTAGAGAGCTATTCATCCCTTTAATTATAGTACCGATGATTGGTAGGGAAATATTAATGATGGGTGTAATGATTACATTAATGTTTTTTATCTCTTTAATTTGAGGAGAATGATAGCCGTGAGGTTCATAATACAATGTAGAATTATTGGCTAAATCTTGAAGTAGATAGCCGTTTTCTAATAAAGTGGGTCCAATAGGAGAACCGGGAAAGGCTTTAATGTTTACTTGATGATTTAAAGTGAATGTCTCACCATGTTTGAGAGTGATGATTTGTTCATAACCCAATTGTTCTACAACTTTGGCAGCATTGGGGGAAGCGACAACAGGAATATTTTTCTCAAGTTGTTTTAATGTAGGTAGGTGTGCGTGATCTTCTAAGCCTTGAGAAAGAAGAATTAAGTTTATATTATCTGGTATGGAACGATTCTGAGAGCGAGAAGCTTTAAATAACCAATCTAAATCATTAAAGGTTAAATCATCAATTAACCAAGGGTCAATTAGTATTTTTTGTTGAGCAATTTCAATGAGCCAACTATTATTATCTAGCCAAGTTAAATTCATAATTACAGAAATTCCTCATTTTTAATTGATTGAAGTAGGTAGGGGTTGAAATTTATCGTTGAGGCCAGGCAAGAGGCAAAAAACTTTGAGGAATTTTACATTTTGTAATATATCTCGATTTTTCAAGCCGACTTACTTAGGACTTAGGCATTTTAGCGAAACTCAGGGGTTTGAGATTGCTTCCTTAGGTTGCAATGACAGTATTTGCAGTAGGTTTTGCGTAAGTCTAGTTACTGTCCAGCTAACATTTGTAAAAGTTTATCCATATTATCTAAATTTCCCACCATACGGCGAATTGGGTGCGGCCACACCTTAACTAAAGTAGGAGTAGCGGAAACTTGATCAATTTCTGCCTGTTCTGGATTGGTGAGAACATCAATGACTTTGAGAGTATAAGGATATCCTAGCGATCGCTCTAAAGATTCGTGCAAGTTTTGGAGAATTTTTTCTGTAGTCGCGCTATGACCTGCTACAAATAAACGCAAAACAAAGCCTGGAGGACTTTGGATATTGTGTGGTACTGGTTGTGTATTAATCACTGGTTGCTGATACTGTGACGGAGAATCAGCTAAATCTAAACGGACAATTAAATCATGATCTTCCCACAGTTGAGGGAAAGCAGCCCGATAAGTTGATAATACCAAGCGATCGCACAAACCATCTTGCCACGGTGCTGATTGCCACACTAAATCCCCCGTCCCAAAAATAGCATTTAGTACAGCTTGATGACGAATCACTGCTCGATACGCTTCCGCAAATATTTGTACCTGTTGCGTCCGAGGATTTAACCAGTGATCAATAGTTGCAGTATAACAAGGCACTAAAAAATGTGGCGGTTCGGGTAGATCGAGGATTTCCTGTAAAGCCGCACACAAATGCAAATGCCATCGTCCTTGTTTACTGGGATCAATACAATAAATTAAATCCCCACCAGGCGTAAACAAAGCAATTCCTTTAAACAATTCGGGTTTTTTGTCTACATTCAACTTAGTCACAGATACAGGGGGAAAGGGAGCATAGGAGGAAGGGGTAAGAGAAGTAATTACCAATTACCCATTACCAATTACCCATTACCAATTACCCATTAAACACGACCTCGGAGGAATTGTGCCATTTCATTGGGAGTTGGGGACATTTCCAAAGCCGTCTCTTCGGTTATCCGGCCTTCTTGGTAGAGGTTAAGTAATGATTGATTCATTGTCACCATACCATCAAAACCAGCTTGTTTCATTAACTCGGCAATTTCATCATACTTACCGTCTTTCACCCATTCTTTAACCGCTTCAGTATTAATGAGAATATCGTGGAAAGCAGCCCGTTTACCATCTGTAGTCCGGCATAAACCTTGAGCAATAACAGCCACTAAAGATTCAGCAAGTGCTACCCGCATAGCATCCTGCTCTTCACCAGAATACAAATTGAGAATCCGTTCAATAGTTTTTACTGCACTATTAGTGTGCAGAGTTCCCATGACCAAGTGACCTGTTTGTGCTGCTTTGAGTGCCGTATTCACCGTTTCCTTATCCCGCATTTCCCCCACCAGAATCAAATCTGGATCTTCCCGCAAAGCTGCTTTTAAAGCGTTATCAAATTTGCGGGTGTGCATTCCCACTTCCCGTTGTTTCACTAGAGACTTACGGCTTTGATGGACAAATTCTACAGGGTCTTCAATGGTAATAATATGTTTCGCCATTTCCCGATTGATATAGTCAACCATGGCGGCCATTGTTGTTGATTTACCTGAACCAGTTGGACCAGTTACCAAAATTAAACCTTTGTGATTATGACAAATATCTCGGAATACTGGTGGTAAGCGTAACTGCTCCATAGAAAGAATTTTCAACGGAATTAACCGCAGTACCATCGCATAACCACGCAAAGAATCAAAAACATTAATCCGTACACGAGCAAAATCGTACTGCGTAGCACCATCAAATTCTAGTTGTTCTTGAAACCTTTGAATCTCTGCATCAGTAAGAATCTCATGCAACCAACTCATAAAAGTTGCTTTATCAACTTCAGGATAATTTGTAGTTTGAATCTCACCCCGACAGCGGAAGCGCGGCACTTCTCCCACTCCCAAGTGAATATCAGAATAGCTTTGATCAAATGCTTCTTGGACAAGTTGGGCTAAGGTTAGTCCTGAAGGTTTAGGAGTAGGAACTGAAGCATTAACGGATACTGGTGGTGGTGGTGCTGATGGTGGACGCATTCCCACAGGTGCAGTCATTGGGGGTGGTGCTGGTGAACGTTGTGCCGTGGGTAAGGGTCCTGTTGCTGCTGTTGGTAATGGTGGCGGTGGTGGTGGCATTCTCCGTATTTGTGGTTCTGTCATATATCTTTACGTTTGGTAGATGAAAAATTTATTAACGAAGGCAGAAGGCTGTTTTCATCATCTGATGTATACCTCTTTTGCCCATCTCAATTTCCAGTTATGCAGTATTTTTTAGGGTTTATTCACTAACATATATATTTTCTAACATATACTCGCTAACCTTGGTCTTCCGTAAAGTTTCTGTAATGTTATTGTGATTAATTCTATAAGTATATGTAAATCCTGTTCTGAATTAAAACCAGAGAAAATTCAGAATTACCTTTAACCTAGCAATAGTTTTTGTTACTTCTCCACAAATTATGAGAAACTATCCTCTTTTTTATAAGAAATGTTAAGCATCAGCTAAGTCTGATTATGGAGATCAAGCTTTACTTCTCATCTATCCCTAGTGGTGAGTTCTCAAGGCATATAACAGAAGCCTTTTCTGTACCTATGGGTATGTCTCACTTTTAATTCATAAATAGAAAAAACTAACTGTAAACTTTAGTTAAGAAATGCTCATTTTGCCGCTAAGGTTTTATATACTAAATTTCACTGAAACAAAAAAGTCAGTTAAATTCGTTTTCAGGCGATAAGTAACTGAAATTTAAACTTGTTGTGTATTTAGGAGAAAAAGTCATGGTTGCGGCTCAAAGCTCTAATCTAAGTCAGACCGACTCCTTGTTGATGATGAGAAGCTTTTTAATCTGGACATTTACATTGGCAGTGTGCTTGTTAGTCGTCGGTTTTCCATTGGTTGTGTTGATGGCCACAGTTGGATGTCTATTATCTATTGTTTTGCAATCTGTGATGCCAGCTAACGCAGTGTTAGTTGTGGCAGGTGGTTTAGTCATGTTTAATATCATGGCAGTGTTAATCGCTGCTGGAGTTTTAACTGCTAAAGGTATTCATCCCAAGCAAATCAAATGGTTAAATTGGTTACATGGTCAAGAGGAAACAACTCAAACTACTGTTTATGCAGCTTGTCCTTTAACTTGTGAAATCAGCCAATAATTATCATTAGCTTAAAACTTGACAAACAGTACATCTGCCCGGTTCATCCGGGTTTTTTAATGGCTTAAAAAAATATAGATATAGCCACAATGATTAGGAGATTATTGATTCGTACAACTTAATCATACCAAGGATTTTAATGTTGCCTATTGCCTTCCGCTATAATTAGGGGTGGCTGAAAAACCCCCAATTATGTAGGTTTAGTTGACTTGAGAAAACCTGAGAGGCGATCGCTGTAATATAGTATTATTGCACTAAAATAACTGGCATAAGTGTTATAGCTGTAGCCAGGATAATTAGAACATTATGAATCCTTGAAACATATATGTAACAAGGCTTTTCCTCCTCCCTCTGGTTACTGAGCGAAGTCGAAGTGCTGTCCTGAAGCCTCCTACCTCCTGTTATAAGTCCTGTTGAGATCAAACAAAAATTTCTGTATTCCTGATCTTTTCACTGCCTCTACTAAAAGAACTTTTCAAAAAACCCTAATTAATCAATAGTTAAATTAATTGGTAATCGTGTATAAATACCTTGAGGATCATTCATTGTTTGTAGAATATTGAGTTCTTGTTGAAATTTTCCTAATTCATTAATTAGAGGGTTGGTGGTTGAACTGGTAGTATTTTCAATTCCTAATTTAGCTTTAGTTTCATCTAGTTTCTTACCAAATAAGCGTTCTCCAAATCTAGTAACTTGGGGATATTCTTCCAATTCCCAATTATTACCTAATTTTGCTTCTTTAGCTGCATATTTAATGGCAACATTTAAACCACCAATTTCATCAACTAAACCAATTTGTTTTGCTGCTTTTCCTGACCAAACTCGTCCTTGAGCGATATTTGCAACTTTGGTAATGGGTAGTTTGCGACCTTGGGCAACTTTCTGCAAAAATAGATTATAAACTCTGTTAACACTGCGTTGATAAACTGCTAATTCTTGGGGAGATTTAGAACGAGAAATAGTTTGTTGATCAGCAAATTGGGATGTTTTTACAGAGTCCCAAGTAATACCATTATTATTTGCTAATTTTTGACCATTAAATAATACACCAAACACACCGATAGAACCTGTAATTGTATTTGGTTCAGCAAAAATTCTGTTGGAGTCACTGGCGATCCAATATCCACCGGAAGCTGCTACATCTCCCATAGAAACAATTACGGGTTTAATTTTACGAGTTAGTTTGATTTCTCGCTGCATAACTTCTGCTGCGGTGGCGCTACCACCAGGACTATTGATGCGTAAAACTACGGCTTTGATATCGTCATTTTCCCTAACTCTAGTGAAAATTTTGGCATAGCGATCGCCACCAACTTCACCATCATTACCGGTACCATTGACTATTTCTCCTTCTGCATAGATAACTGCAACTTTATTATCTGAATCTGAAGATTTGCTAGGAATTTCTGCGTAATCACTCAGACTAATGTTAGTGAATTTTTTATCTTCTTCGTTCTTACCAGTTAATTTTTTTAACTCACTAAATACTTCATCCTGGTAAGCAATTCTGTCTACCAGATTATTAGATTTTGCTTCTGGTGCTTCTAAAATCGGTTGATTATTAGCGATCGCTTGTAATTTTTGCGCTGGTATATTGCGACTTTGACCCACAGATATACGCCATTCTCCCCAAATATCATCCAACAATTTTTGAATTTGTTGTCGATTTTCCGCGCTGAGTTTATTTAAAATTAAAGGTTCGACCGCTCCCTTAAATTTTCCTACTCTGATAACTTGCACCCCAATTCCATATTTTTGAAATGCACCTGTTAAGAACATGGTTTCTGAACTTAAACCGTTCATTTCCATTCCTCCCATGGGATGAAGCACGATTTGATTAGCCACTGAACTTAAATAATATTCTCTTTCACCCCAATCTGTGCTGTAAGCAATAATTTTTTTGCCAGTTTGACGAAATTTAGCCAATGCTTGGCGGATTTCTTTAAGGGAAGCATAGCCTAAACTATTAGGATTATTCCCATCTATATAAATACCAACAATGCGTGGATCAGTGGCGGCTTTATCTAAACTTTCAATTACTTTACGGAGTGTGATCGCATTTTCATCTACGCCATTGAGGGCTTTTCCTAGTAATTTACTAGAATCCGGTTCACTATCAGTGATTTTCATAGATAAGTCTAATACTAAAACTGACTTATCGTTAACTATTGGGGCGGTACTTTGGGAAGTAGTTGCCGCAATCAATAATAATAAAAATCCTAATGTACTGACTCCAGAAAAAATAGTCAGTCCTAATAAACTGCCAATTAAACTTGCAAAGGTTTGTTTAAGAAAATTCTTCATTAGTTATTTATAAGTCAGTTGTTAGCCGTCAATTATCAATTGTAAACTCTGAGATTGCTGGAATTGAGACAAGTTACTGTTACCTGTACAAAATAACACAGTTGTGATTTCTGCAATTAATATCTCTGTTAATTCTACTACAGCCGCTTCTGATAATGCTGCTGCCTTGAGGAAAGGCATTGCTAACCCCGCAATATTAGCGCCCAAAGCGATCGCTTTAGCTACATCCAAACCATGACGTAAACCCCCAGAAGCAATTAAAGGAATATGGGGATGATGAGACCGTATACTGGTAATACATTCTGCGGTCGGTATGCCCCAATCCCCAAATGTCCGCCCCAAACGTCGCTGTAAGGTTGTTTCTGCCCGTTCGCTTTCGACTAAAGCCCAGGAAGTCCCACCTGCACCAGCTACGTCAATAACTTGTACTCCAGCCGCTATCAGTTTTCCTGCCATTCTTGCCGAAATGCCATTACCGACTTCCTTGGCAATCACGGGAACAGGTAATTTACTGCATAGATCAGATATTTTGTCAAGTAATCCACTAAAATTAGTATCGCCTCGAGGTTGAATGAACTCTTGTAAAGGATTAATATGTAAAATTAAAGCATCAGCTTCCGTAAGATCAATAATTCGCAAACATTCATCAATGCCATATTTATAATTAAGCTGCACCGCGCCTAAGTTGGCAAAGAGAAGAATATCAGGCGCATATTTACGCACAGCAAAAGTATCACCAACTTGAGGTTTTTCCACTGCTACCCTAACAGATCCTACACCCATTGCTAATTTGTATTGTTGGGCAACTTCTGCTAACTGACGGTTAATAATACCTGCTTGTTGAGTCCCTCCCGTCATGGAGGAAATTAACAAAGGTGCATGGAGATGTTTTCCCAGGAAAGTTGTACTCACATCAATATCTTTACCGTCAAGTTCTGGTAAACAAACATGAGTAAACCGATATTTTTCTAACCCGGTGGAAATTACGGGAGACTGAACATCATCTTCTAAACAGATACGAATATGATCTGCTTTGCGACTTTGAGTTTCTGCTGGAGTGATAATAGGAGAATTCACGGCGAATATATGAAATTATGTTAATATCTATTGTTGCAAATATTTTTCGTATCCAAGCTGATCTAGTTTAGCTTGCTTTTCCATGACCATATTACATAGACTTTGGCGATAAGCTTGAACTTTTTGGAGTAGTTCTGGTTGGTGAGTAGCAAGAATTTGTACTGCTAAAAGGCCAGCATTTTTGGCATTACCAATGGCAACAGTAGCCACAGGTATTCCTGCTGGCATTTGTACTATAGAATATAAAGAATCCACACCTTGTAAATTCCGAGTAGCGACGGGAACACCAATTACAGGTAAAGGGGTTAATGATGCTACCATACCAGGAAGATGAGCAGCACCACCTGCGCCGGCGATAATTACTTTAATACCCCGTTGATGTGCAGTTTGGGCATATTCTACCATTCGTTCTGGGGTACGATGGGCAGAAACAATTGCTACTTCGCAAGTAATACCAAATTCTTCACAGATAGCGATCGCGTCTTTCATGGTAGGCAAATCCGAATCGCTACCCATGATAATACCAACTTCGAGAGTCATAAAATTAGAGAATAGGGAACAAGGGAAAATATCTTTACCAACTGACAACTGACAACTGACCACCGACAACTAACTAAAAGTAACACCCATGCTGGCAAATGTAGATATTATCAATGCAAAAGTACCTGGTTATCAAGATTTACAGAGAATTTTAGTTAACCAAGAAGGCATAATTGAGAAAATTATGCCTATGAATACAGCATGGCAAACAGTTACACCACAGGATTTACAAGTTTTAGATGTGGGTGGTGATTGGATTTCTTTGGGTGGTGTAGACTTACAAATTAATGGTGGACTAGGATTACCCTTTCCTGAAATCACAGTCAAAACCGCCTCAATGTTGGCGGAAATTTCCTCATTTTTATGGGATGCAGGAGTTGATGGTTATTTACCCACCTTAGTTACTACCTCTATCGAAAATATTCAGCGATCGCTTGCCATTCTTGCCAATTATACCTCCACTACCACAACTTCCGCCCAAATCTTGGGAGTTCATTTAGAAGGGCCATTTTTAAACTACTACAAACGAGGCGCACATCCAGCCGAATATCTGCTACCTTTAACCATTGATCAAATTAAACGGGTATTGGGAGACTATGCCCATTTTGTCAAAGTCATCACCCTTGCACCAGAATTAGATAGCACCGGAAAAGTGATCCCTTATTTGCGTTCCTTGGGAATTACTGTCAGCTTAGGACATTCACAAGCTACGGCGAAGGAAGCACAACAAGCCTTTACTCAAGGTGCTACAATGATTACCCATGCCTTTAACGCGATGCCACCCCTTCACCACCGCGAACCAGGGTTGTTAGGTGCAGCCATGAACGATCCTCATGTCTTCTGTGGATTTATTGCTGATGGTCAACACGTTGACCCCATGATATTAAAAGTTCTGATACGTGGGAGTGAAAATTTATTTCTTGTTAGTGATGCTCTTGCACCATTAGGATTACCTGATGGGATTTATCCATGGGATAGCCGACAAATTGAAATTATCAAAGGTACAGCTAGATTACAAGATAGTACATTAGCAGGAACAACTCTACCCTTATTATTAGGAGTGCAAAATCTCGTCAAATGGGGAATTTGTAATGTAGAAACCGCCATTAGTCTGGCTACAGATGCACCTAGACAAGCTATTAATTTACCAAAATTTGCCGTCAATCAAACTGCCCATTTATTACGTTGGAAATGGAATGAGGTTAGTAAAGAACTGACTTGGGAACGGTTATTAGGTTTTCCAGCAAAAAGTCTTTTCGTGATGACAGGTGACAGGTGACAGTTTCAAGAGTTCGATGAGAGCGATTTTTCTTTTCTGTAGACAATAGGTAAAAGTCAAGAGTTTGGACTATCTCTACAAATGGAGACAAAAACAAACTGGGGGCAGACAAAAAAGCCCGCCCCTATCAAAATCAGGTAACACCAAAAACGATCACCAAGCCCAAAACTGCCCCAAAAACGATCAAGGCATAGAATTGAACCCGACCGCTTTCTAAGTATTTCAAACCTTCACCACTAACAAGAGTAAAGAAACCCGTGAGGTTAACAGCACCGTCAACAACGCGGAAATCAACTTCCATAACTTGTCTAGCTACACGACGCAAACCGAGAACAAAGACACGATGATAAATGTCATCCAAGTACCACTTGTTCAAGGATAGATCGTATAGCGGTTGAATGTTTTTAGCGATCGCACTAGGATTAATCTTGCGAGCCAAATAAATCAGCACGGCTACAGAAATCCCCACCACAGAAATTGCCACAGAACTACCCGCCATCACATAAAACTCATGGGGGTCAAACTCCGCAGCCTTTTCCATCACTTCCGCTAAAGTTTCGTTAGGGGGAAAGATAAACTGCTCAAAATAATTGGCGTAGGGAGTACCTACCAAACCAATCAACATAGAAGGAATCGCCAACACTACCAATGGTAAACTCATTGTCCAAGGAGACTCATGAGGCTCATGGCTGTGTCCGTGGGAGTCATGGGAATGACTATCCAATTCTCCCTTTTTCATCGCCCCAGGTCCAAAATTAGGCGCTAGTTCTGCTGTTCCTGATTTCTGTGCCAAAGCAGCAGCAGCATTTTTGAGTTGGGTTTTGATTTTTTCGTCATTACCCCGGAATTTACCTTCAAATGTTGAGAAATACATTCTAAACATATAAAAAGCTGTAATTCCTGCTGTTACCCAACCAATAAACCACAGGAAGGGGTTAGCAGCAAAAGCCGCACCGAGAATTTCATCTTTTGACCAGAAACCAGCAAAGGGAGGAATCCCCGCAATAGCTAAACAACCAATCAAAAAGGTCAACCCAGTCACGGGCATATATTTCCGCAGTCCGCCCATTAAGCGCATATCTTGCGCCAGTACGGGGTCATGACCAACAACTGCTTCCATACCATGAATTACAGAACCAGAACCCAAGAATAACATCGCTTTAAAATAAGCATGGGTCATGAGGTGGAATAAACCTGCGCTATAAGCACCAACTCCCATGGCCATCACCATGTAACCCAGTTGGGAAATGGTGGAGTAAGCCAAACCCTTTTTGATGTCGTTTTGGGTAATGGCGATAGTTGCTCCTAAGAACGCTGTAAATGCTCCAGTAAAGGCGATCACATTCATTGCGGCGGGAACGTGTTCAAATACTGGGTACATCCGGGCAATGAGGAATACACCTGCTGCCACCATTGTTGCCGCATGGATCAGGGCAGAAATGGGAGTAGGGCCTTCCATTGCGTCTGGTAGCCAGACATGGAGGGGGAATTGGGCAGATTTAGCAACGGGTCCCAGGAAGACGAGAATTGCTAACAAAATGGCGAGGAAATTGCTAATAGAACCAGTTTCTACTAGGTTGGATAGGCGATCGCCCATCACCATAAAATCAAAGCTGCCTGTCGCCCAGAACAGCCCCAAAATCCCCAATAGTAAACCGAAGTCACCGACCCGGTTTGTTACAAATGCCTTTTGACAAGCATCCGCCGCCGCTTTGCGATCGTACCAAAAACCCACTAGGAGGTAGGAACACATCCCTACCAATTCCCAGAAAATGTAAACTTGTACTAAGTTGGGGCTGACCACCAGACCCAACATTGAAGAGCCAAACAAGCTGAGATAGGCGTAAAACCGCACGTAACCTGGGTCATGCGCCATGTAGCCATCGGTGTAAATCATCACCAAAACGGCTACTGTTGTGACAATTACCAGCATTAGGGCTGTCAGGTGGTCAATAGTGTAGCCTATCGTCAGGTGAAAATTACCTGCTGCTGCCCATTCCAATGTCCACAGATAAGGCTCATGGCCTTGAAATTGACTCCATAGCAAGGCCAAGGACAATGCCATAGAACCTCCCATGAGGGAGATAATCACTACAGCGTTTAATTGTCGCAGGCGGTTTGTCACCTGATTGATCGAGATTAGCCCTAGACCGACTAGCATTGCTCCCAAGAGAGGTAATACTGGAATCAGCCAGGCATACTGATAGATTACTTCCATCACTAACGCCTACTTTTAGAATTCTGTACAAACAAATGATGAAGATGAAAAAATGAAAATTCAATGGCGTGAGGGTTTGTGTTTGGGGATTAAACACTAGAAGTTATTTATTAATCTCCACTGGTTCTAATACCCCAATACCTTCAAGTTAGCTTGAATTTTCTCACTTCCAACGTCAGTTAACTGAAAATTTTCACCAACTGCTCATAATTGTGACACACACCCTTGAGGATAAAATACCCCACCCTATACCCTTTGGGTGGGGTGTTAAGCATGGTTTTAGATTTGTTTAGTTTATGGTTGTCCGTTGTCCTGTCCGCCTCTGCACCCCTATGCTCCTTAACTCCTGACTCCTGACTCCTGATTCCTCACCTCTGCTATATCTGTTTTTGCGTGACTTGTATAGGTAAGTTTAATTGCTTCTAAAGCTAAACGTAGGTCATCTCGACTCCGAAAACCCTCTAGCCTTTGTTTAACAATACCTTTTTCTATCAACAGCAAAGTTGGTAATGATGTCAGTCTATAAGTATTTGAAAGCTTGAAATTTTGATCAGCGTTAATTCCCACCAGCTTAATTTCGTCACTACATTGGTTTTGGAATTGTAGTAACAGTGGGTGGATGATGCGACAAAGACTGCACCAGGGTGCTTCAAAATTAACTAAGACGGGAACTGGAGATTCTAAAACTTCTTGATTAAATGTCCGTTCACTAACCGACAACACAATGACACCTCTTGGATTATAAGGTTTTTATATCAAAATTAGCTGTCAGCAGGAGCAAATTGGCAGTTTCTACCACTTTGCAGTTTAGGGGTTGTGATGAAGGATTTTAATGTTTTCCTGCTGACAAAAAAGCCACCGTCTATTTCGCGCTGGCTTTTTGACATTTCAAATCCCAATTACTTATGAATCTAGGTTTGTAAATTATACCTATAGCTTGATGGATAAATTATTTTCTTCCTTCCGGTGGGAAGATAGTCTGATGATACATGGTTAAGTTTATCGTACATTGTTTTGGTAGCAAGTGATCAGCACAAAGTTTTATTAAATTGATATTTTTTGTTGATCTTGGGGATCAGACTAAACTACCACATTATCTTACTTGTTGCGGTTAATAACAAGGGGTGAGACCACCATAATAAACCAATGAAAATAGTAACCCCTAAATAAGCAGGACTGAGAAATTCTTGCCAGTTTAGGGATTGACGGCCATCAATAATTGCTTGAAAGGGAATAATCGAAGTCCGTTGTTTAACAAGTGCGAAGGCTTCTCCATAGCGTTGGCTTAAACGGCGATCGCCATGCCATACTCCAAAGACGTGATGTAATATTAAACCGATTGAGGTAACAAGAGTAAAGCTAGTACCTAACCAGAGGGTATGGGCTACACACCAAATAACTTGTCCTACCATTTGGGGATGACGGGTAATACGGATAATTCCTGTTTCATAAAGATGAACTTGGGGCTTTTGAATAGCTGCAATTTCGAGTAGATTGAAGGTAGCAGGATATAAAAAGAAAAAAGATATCGCGGATAGTACCCAAACTAATGTTCCCACGCCTGGTGTACCTTGTACCTGCCAAAGTTGCCAGCCATCATAACGGTGATTAAAAAAGTAGATAATTAATATTGCTGCTAACGGTAAGCTAATTAAGGCAAAAATAATGCGATAAAGTCTCGGTCCAATATATTTTTCCGCCCAAGGACGTAAGGCCGCGCCCCCACTGTGAGCGATCGCAAAAATTAACTGTAACCCTAGCATGACAAAATGACTGGAGGTAAACCAAGGATTGGGGATCATAGATACAACTCAATTCAAAATTTCAATGCCAAGAGGCTACTATTAGTAAACATCTTGACTTTTAACAGATTATACACAGGATAATTTTTGTCAAGATGTTGTGGTATGTGTTTTAGATAGTTCTTTTAATAGACCTTGCGCCTAAATCATCCTTAGTCACAAAGCTATTCCCTTGATTTATTTTTAAAGTTTTTCTCTTTCCCCGCTTTTAGGTTAAGTCTTATGTCTGACCTGCCTTTTACATTAGATCAGTTACGTATTCTCAAAGCGATCGCCCAAGAAGGGAGTTTTAAACGCGCTGCTGATAGTCTTTATGTCTCCCAACCGGCTGTCAGTTTGCAAGTTCAAAACCTGGAACGGCAACTGGATGTCCCCCTATTTGATAGGGGTGGTCGTCGCGCTCAACTCACTGAAGCTGGACATCTTCTCCTCAACTATGGGGAAAAAATCCTCAGTTTGTGTCAGGAAACCTGTCGCGCTATTGAAGACCTACAAAATCTTCAGGGTGGAACTTTAATTGTTGGCGCGTCCCAAACCACGGGTACTTATCTCTTGCCCAAAATGATCGGTTTATTCCGGCAAAAATATCCAGATGTAGCTGTACAATTGCACGTCCATTCTACCCGACGCACTGCTTGGAGTGTATCTAATGGCCAGGTTGATCTGGCAATTATTGGCGGAGAAATCCCCGCCGAATTAGGAGAATCTTTAGAAACTGTTCCCTATGCTGAAGATGAATTGGCGCTCATTTTACCTACGTCCCATCCCTTTACCAAATTAGAAACAATTCAAAAAGAAGACCTATATAAACTACAATTTATTGCTCTAGACTCCCAATCAACTATTCGCAAGGTCATTGATCAAGTTCTAGCACGCTGTGATATTGATACCCGGCGGTTTAAGTTTGAAATGGAACTAAATTCCATTGAAGCGATTAAAAATGCGGTACAATCAGGACTAGGGGCGGCCTTTGTCTCTACGTCAGCGATCGGCAAAGAATTACAAATGGGTGTTCTCCACTGTATGCCTATCGAAGGTGTTGTTGTCAAACGAACACTTTGGTTAATATTGAACCCCAATCGTTATAGATCGAAAGCAGCAGAAGCCTTTAGCCAAGAGATATTACCTCAATTTGCTAATCCTAATTGGACTCAGGATATGTTGAAACTTGCTCAAATGAATCTACCAATAACTGCATTAGATGTAGCAATGTCTAACTCTGCTGATGAAAGTTAAACTCTTTGTTCCCAATCAAAAATTCATCCATAGCAGAAGGCAATAGTAAAACCCTGGCTATGATTAGGTTTCAAGAATCAATCATCTCCTAATCATACTGGCTACAGCTATAGCTGCATAGTAGCTTAATAGCTAGGTTCTTGAAAATGCACATTTAATTTCTGAAGATATCTATTGTTGATCACTGTGCATTAATGGACGTAAACCATTTAAACCGGCAGCTATAGCAGAACCATTATGTACTACCGTCGCTGCTAGGGGGTGCATTCCCAAGGTTGCAGCTAATCCTAATGCAGCTAAGTTGGGAATTACTGCTAAACGGATATTCTGTTTAATGACGGTTTTGGTTTCCCTGGCGATCGCCATTGCATCAACAAAACTGGTTAAGTTGTTATTCATTAACACTACATCTGCTGTTTCTCTAGCTATCTCTGAACCGTTCCCAAAGGATATAGCTGCATCAGCATAGGCTAAAGCAGCAGAATCATTTAACCCGTCTCCTGTATATCCTAAGGTTTTTCCTGCGGCTTTTAATTGTCGGATCATTGCCGCTTTGCTTTCGGGAAATGCTTCTGCATGAACATTACTCAATGGTATACCTAATTCCTGTGCTACCATCATCGCTTTATCCTGACTATCCCCGGTTAACAAGTGTATTTCCATTCCGTATTCGGTTTGTAATTGTCGGATAATAGCTGGACTTTCGGGACGTAGAGGGTCGGTGTAAGAAATCACTCCGGCAAATTGACCATTAACTGCTATATATAATAAGGAGTCATGAGCAGAAATTCTACAGTGTAATCTGTGGGTGCATTTTCCAGGATAGCAGCTATGTTCAGTATACAAACAAGTGAGGGAAATACCAAATTTAGCTAAGAGGCGATCGCTACCAACTAATACCTGTTGTTCATCAATTTCCGCAATTACATTTAAGCCAATTTCATAATTCCACTGGCCACGGGGTAAAATTTCTATTCCCTGTTCTTGAGCATAACGCATTACTGCTTCTGCAACGGGATGAGTTAATCTTTGTTCTGCTGCTGTAGCTAATTCTAACAATCTGCTGGCAGATATGCGACTAACCACAGGTTCAACCTCGACTATTTGAATATTACCTTGGGTTAAAGTGCCGGTTTTATCAAAGACTAAAGTATCTACCTGTGCTAATTTTTCTAAAGTCCGACCACTACGGATCAGTACACCATGTCTGGTAGCATGAGTTAAAGCGGCTAAAAATGTTGTAGGTAAAGAAACTCGAATCCCGGTAACAAAATCTAAAGTGAGAATTGAAGCGGCTCTAGCTGGGTTGCGAGTAGCATCTAATACCAAACCTGCAAATAATAAAGAAGGAATTACCGCTTTATCTGCAATGGTAGAAGCGTAATTTTCCATCCGGGTATCGTGAACCGGTGCTTGTTGCACTAACTCAATACTTGCACCTGCACGAGTGTTATTTCCTACTTTTTCGGTTGTAATATAAATTTCCCCTTCCCTGACTAAAGTGGAAGCATAAACAGTTTCACCAATTTCTCGTAATACAGGTAGCGACTCACCTGTAAGTTTTTGTTGATCAATTAAAGCTTTACCTTGTAAGATTTGACCATCTACGGGTATTTGCTCACATGGAGAAACAATTACTGTATCATTTATTTGGACATCGGTAGCGGAAATTTGTTTTGTTTCTCCATCAGGTTGTAGTACCCACGCATAGCGTCCTAAAGAGTCGAGTAATTCAGAAGCATTTTGTTCAGATGCTCGCGCTGTGCGCTACGAAATACAGGAATATTTTTGACAGAAGCTAACCAAGAAAATACTGCTGCTGCTACAGGTGTGAGAAATGCTGTATTCCTATTGAATAAAAGAGTTGAACGTGCTACAGATGGTACAGTTGATTTACGGTTTATGTTTCCCTTGGCACTGGGTATTTTATCTGTGAGGCAGTTAACGATTAAAGGTTTGCAATTAGATATAATTCCTTGGTATGTTTTAGCTTGGTATGCCTTTGATAGCTTTTTAAAATTGAATTGTGTTAATTTTCGGGAGGAATCAGCTAGTCCTGATTACTTGGGTAAGCAAAATTAATTTAATATTTTTATAGCTATACCCACAATGATTAGGGCATCATTGATTCGTAAAACCTAATCATACCAAAGATTTTACTCTTGCCTCTTGCTTTCCGGTATATGACTAATAAGACTCTGTCTTTCCTGCTTAATCAAAACTTAATTTTAATTTGTGCTGCGGGCATATTGCCCGCTAAAAATATACAAATTCAATACACAAAATGATATCAAGTCCGGGCAATCACTTACGATATAAGTTTTTGGGTAATAATTATTTTTTCCCAATTACCAACTATAGCTGTAGCCAGAATGATTAGGAAATAATTGATCCTTAAAACCTAATCATAGCAAAGGTTTTACTATCGCCTTTTGCCTTCTACTATACCAGCCTCAACAGATATGATAAGTATTACACTGGACATGATAAAAAATGTGCAATGTCACATAAGAATTGATTTATACAGGCAAGATCAATAATTGGAACCTGGTGGGTGGCCCCAATCTGCCGATCTAGCGTTGTGAGTACCGCCTTCATGACCAAGGAACTCAAGACATATTATTTCATACCCGATTACTCAAAATCTGTTTGTGGTGGTCAAACAGACTTCGTAAAGATGAGGAGCAGGTTCAGGAACTAATTACGCCAACAGGGTTGGTCAAAATCCACTGATACCTGCCATTGGTGTATCCGAGAGTGGCTTTCCTCTCAGCCAACATTGATCAATCTGCTACTCATTCGAGATTTCAACTACGTTTAGCTGGCTCTGTTGATAGATTCTGCGGGTAAGCAAATCAGATTATCTCCTTGGGTAAGGATTAAGCCGCGTTGACGTAATTTACCCATTAAGCGAGTGACAGTCACACGGGTTGAACCAATGGCGCTGCCAATTTGGGCATGGGTAAGGGGGAAAGGTAAGCAATAACCACGAATGACATCAGGATCAGTTTCACTCATAGCTGGCTCTCCATATTCCTCAATCAGTAAGGTGAGAAATCCTAAGAGTCGGTCAATTGTGCGGCGTTGTCCCAAAGCACTTAACCAGAGCAACTTACGTTGATGCTGATATCTAAAAGCATCCATAACTTCACGACGGAAGTGAGGCCAGTTGTCTAGGTCATGCCAGTACATCCACAGAACTGCTGTTTGGTCAACGTGGGCGTAGGACTGGAGTGTGAAAGGAGACTGGGCGACAATTTCAAAGGGTTGTCCTGCACCCACAAAACCCAAAAAGGCTTCTTCTGGAGTTCTGTTAATGCGGCGAGAGGTTAACTGACTAGCGGTAGCGCTAACTTGGGCAGTTCCTACCATACGGATAGCACCTCTTTGAACTAAATAGAGCAAACCAGGTCTAGCGGGAATGCGCTCATCTTTACTGAAGGTGCGGCAACGGTAGTGTTCTTGGGCCCAATCAAGAATACGTTGCCAAGTCAAGAAAGGACGTGAAGCTTCGGAAAAGGAGGATGGAGATTGCATAATTTAAGAAAGAACCTGTGGCTGAGAACAAAGACGAAATAAGAAAAGTGCAAGGAGTGTCTTTGTGTTAACGGGGTAGGCATAACGCCCTACAGCGCCAGCCCTCCAATGAGAATAAAAAGCTAAATTGCCTTCTATTTTTTCTTATACTTCCTACTGTACAACGAGGGTAGTAAAGTTTACCCATCATTTATAGATTATTCATCAAATTTTATCCTACTCTCATTTTTCTTTACATAGACTAAACTTCTACCTCAAGGGAGATGGAACAGGATAAAATGATGCACGCCATAATTTTTTACAAAAAAAATACGTGTATCTTAAACTACTTTTTGTTCAAAGACGAGCAATTAAACAGCTAGTAACCAAATATTTAGATGCAGCCTTTGGTGTTTTTACCAATAATGAGAAAATTGGAGGCATAGAAATAAAAAAAGTTCCTGTATATCAAGGAGGATACAATCAAAATATTTTATATATCTCTACAGTAGCAACAGGGATATCAAAATCTCATAATTCATCTTCTAGAGAAATTTCTCAGGTGATAACCACTATTACCAAAGATATTGCCCAGTATTTATCCCAGCACAGTGATAATTTATTTTCTATTAAAATCGTCCCTCCTGGTGAAATTCATCTACAACTCTTTGAATCTACTTTGGCCGCTTGGTTAGAAAGTCTCATAGTTTCCTCGCAGACTGAAGACTTTGTAGTTAAAGAAGACAGGAGGCAGGTGGGAGGCGGTACAAGGCCGTTTTTGTTAAAAGAATTTGTTCCCGACTCCCAAAATTTTATTTTTCAAAGTGGAGGTTTTGGGGCAGATGGTGGCCATAATTATGCTGATCATCTATCACCAAGTTCTTTTAGTATTCAATACGCTCACGCACGTTGCTGTTCTTTAATAAGGCATGGATACCAGGAAGGATTAATTCAATTAGTACCAACAGTTACAGGTATGGAAACTACTGTACAATCTATACCTTGGCTCAATAGTGATCAAAAGCTTTATCTTCAACACAGTGATGAGAGTTTTTTAATTTATCAATTAGTTAAAGTGGTAGACGATTTGGCTATGACTAATGGTGGTTCAAGAAACTGGGAAAAAGCTGGTAAAAAACTGGGTCAAGCTTTTGAAAGGTTTTGGGGTAGTTGTCGAATTTGGGGGGAAGTAAAAATCAATTCTTTGGAGTTGGCACAAGCCAGATTAGGATTGGTAATGGCGACTCAGTTGGTTTTAAAATCGGTTTTAGAAGATAAATTGGGAATTATTGCCCCTAGAGAACTTTAAGAGGATAAGGGTGAGAAAAGATATTCTTCATAAAGTTAGTAGCGGGACTTATGCAAAAACCACGCGAAGATAGTAGTAAATGATTTAAATGTCTCAGGGATGTTATCAAATCATAAATTAGCCTAAGCAATAGCAAATCTTTACACAATTTTTGAAAAAATCTATTGACAGAATAAGTCTCCTTGGCTAAAATATCAGGTGTGTGAGGAGCGAACCAGTAAAGACACCGAGACGAAACACGGCCAGTCGTCGGTGTCTTTTCTGATGTGTGGGGTATTAATTGAGTAAGAATTTTTCTATAGCTACTGCTGCACCATTTGACTCTACATTAGGTGCTATCCAATCAGCTAGTGCTTTAACTTCGCTAGGTGCATCACCCATGGCCACACCAATACCAGCATAAGTGAGCATTTCTACATCATTGAAGTTGTCACCAATCGTCATCACTTGATGACTTTCTAAACCTAGTAGTTCTTCTGCTAGATAACGGACTGCATTTCCTTTGTTAACAAAGGGGTTAGTTGCTTCTAGGAAAGTGGCTACAGATGTGGTTATATATAGTTCTGTGGGTGGATATTGACGACGTAAATTAGCTAAAAGTTGTTGAATTAAATTTTCATCATCACACAAAGCTAAAACTTTAGTTGGTTCATTATTTAATAATACTTGGCGTAAATCACCGATGGGAATAGCTGTTACACCACAACGTTCTTGATAATTTGCGGTTTCTTGGGTGATTTCTCGGACGTAAAGCTGATCATTGATGTAAAAATGGACTGAGAGGAGCGATCGCAAATGTGGCTGTTCAAAGTAATCTAGTAGGTTGTAGGCAATTTCCCTAGATACACTTAAATGACGGTGAATTTTGCTAGTATGAGGATCTTGAATCCAAGCACCTTGATAAGCGACTAATGGTAAAGTGGATTTAATTTCTTGATGAAACCGTAAAGCTGAACAGTACATTCTCCCTGTCGCTATTGCCACTTTAATCCCTTTTGCTTGCACCGCAGAAATAACTTCTTTAACTCTGACATTGATATAATTAGAATGTCCGGCAATAGTCCCATCTATATCTAAAACTAATAATTTAATCTCTTTGTTTTCCTTGACCTCATCAAAGGTGGATGGCGAAAAAATCCCAGACTCTATCTTCATAAATTCCCTAATTCTCTAGATGTTGGAGCTATGATTGCGATCGCTTAAGTAGGTGAACAGAAAAATTTAAAGGTATGTGAAGAACAGTAAAATCGCTCAAAGGTTCTTCACTATTGCCTTTTGCCTCTTGCCTCTTGCCTCTTGCCTTGCCATAATGATAATTTTTAATGCCAACCTACTTATATAAAACTTTTATGTTCAGAATCTGAGGGGATGACGAAATAACCTAAACAGCTTATCAGGTGAAAATTGTACCGATTTATGGTAAAAAAAGATAGCCCCACTATTCTCAATAAGGACTATCTATTGATAATGTTACCTGAATTCTACAAAATACACCTAA
>JBJTUF010000328.1:0-5860 GCA_046080565.1 Cuspidothrix sp.
GTCAATAGTTTAGTAGATGCGGCTTTGCAAACTGTGATAACAGAAGGTACAGCAACAGTCGAAGAAATGGCGATGCGAAAAGCTTTGAGTAGTTTTTTAAATCGAGTTTATTTTGATTTACAAAATTTAGGGCAATTTGCCAAAGATAGGGCATTAAATTTTTCTGTAACTAATGCTTTTCAAGCTGCTTCTAGTTTTTCTCAAGCTATTTCTACAGGGATGCAGCTTGATAGTATTGAAGTGGAAAAAAGTCCTTTCTGTCGGATTAATAGTGATTGTTGGGATGTGAAATTAAAGTTTTTTGACCCGGAAAATGGCCGCAGAGCTAAAAAGGTGTTTTTGTTTACCATTGATGTTAGTGACAGAATCCCAGTAACTTTAGGTCAAGTTCGTTCTTGGTCTGTGCGGAAATAATTAGAGTTGGCTCAAAAATCTTCAGCCAACCCTAATTACACACCTAAATTACCATCTTGCTGATTAATTTTAAAACGACTTCTAAGATGATGTTTTACAGCACTTCCTTTGGGTGATAATATCTATACTTCATAATCAGGGAAGCTGCTGTATCATCGTTTAAAAATGAGCATTTGATTACCAATAACTGGACTACGGGCAATTAGTTTATTTTGATAATCTACAACTTCTAAATGAATAAAATTCAATTCTTGAGAACGTTGTAATATATCTGCGGCAAGTTTATCTTGTTGGGATCTTTCCAACTTATACCAAAGATCCTTAATTTTAACTTTTAAATCACTGCTGCGGAAATTAGCTTCAATGGGTTTTATTAATTGAGAAATAATATTTTGCTTATCTTTACTTGTCACCGCAATACTAATTTCTGCAAACTGATTTTCAATAGCTGCTAATAAAGACTCTTCTGGTGTTAATTCAACAACCGGCGTAGGTTTAGGTTCGGGTTCAACAACTGGAGTAGGTTCAGGTTCAATAACTGGTGTAGGAGTCGGTTCAGGTTCAACAACCGGAGTAGGTTCAGGTTCTGGTTCAATAACCGGAGTCGGAGTAGGTTCTGGTTCAATAACTGGACTGGGTGTGGTAACTTCCTCTACAGGGGGAAAAGTTGCAACTTTCACAGATTTAGGAATAAATGTAAATGTGGTTATCCCTATTGTCACCACAAACAAGACTGCAAAAATACCTGTCAAAACCGTATCTGACAGATTATTAGATATACTTGATGGCAAGAATAGGCGAAATGTCCTTAAAAACCTATCCCAACTAGATAAAAAACCGCTTTTTTGCTGACTATCAACGGGTGTTTCCGTTTCCAGTTTGACGACCGTAGTTTCTAAAACACCAATAGTTCCCCGCAAAACTTGGATAATTGCCGTTTTCCAAATCGGTTGATTTTTCTGGTCAGGTATGGGAGGGACTTGATTTGTTAATTCATTTCTTCGTTGTCTGCGTCTGTTTCCTGACATGGAAATTTTACAAAATAATGTCTGTATTCCTTACCTTATCCTTCCTGTTCCCTGTTCCCTCTCCCAACTATAAAATTTATTTTCTACAACTACTTATTAAGTGAAATATGAAAATGAAACGTCGTCAATTTTTGTTTTTAAGTGGAATTAGTACCATAGGATCTGGACTACTGGGGTGGAAATTATCAGCAAACAATTCTCTCATAGAATCGGCAACAGCAGTGAGTCCAGTTAAGAAAAATTTATTATTGCGTTTTGTCTCGGTTGCGGATACGGGAACTGGTACAAAAGGACAGTATACTGTAGCTAATGCCATGAATGTTTATCATGAAAAAAATCCTTATAATTTAGTGATTTTAGCCGGTGATAATATCTATAACAATGGGGAAATTGAAAAAATAAATGCTGTTTTTGAACGTCCCTATCAAGCTTTACTGAAAAAAGGTGTCAAGTTTCATGCTTGTTTAGGGAATCATGATATTCGCACAGATAATGGTGTTACTCAAGTTAAATATGCTGGTTTTAATATGCAGGGACGTTATTACACGTTTAGTAAAAATCAAATCCAGTTTTTTGCTTTAGATACTAATGGTAATGCAGATTGGCAAAACCAACTAATTTGGTTAGAGAAAGAATTAAGCATGAGTAAAGCACGTTGGAAAGTTGTCTTTGGCCATCATCCTATTTATTCATCTGGTCAATATGGAAGTAATGCCAAATTTATTAAAATCTTTACTCCCCTATTTAAAAAATACAATGTGCAACTTTACATCAATGGACATGAACATAACTATGAACGTACTCGCGCTATTGATGGAACTACCTATTTAATCTGCGGTGCAGGTGCAGGAAGTCGTCCTGTTGGTCGTTCTCCATGGACTGAATATTCAACCAGTGATTTAAGTTTTGCAGCATATAATGTGTATGCAGATAAAATAGAAGTCAGTGGTATTGATACTAATAATCGAGTTTTTGATCAGGGTATAATTAAATTAAATCAGTAGAACAGACTGAATAATTCAAAGTTGGTAGTGAGGAATTTATTCCTCATTTGAGTCTACGTACTCAAACAGATTTGGGTTAAAAATTGTCCTTGGGATAAGTCAGGAGTCAGGAGTCACCGAGTCAGAAGCAAGAAAGAAGAATAATCAAAATCAAAAGATTTTTCTGTTCCCTGATCCCTGATCCTTCCTGTTTCCTGTTCCTTATTCCCTGGTATTTAGTATTTGTTGAGGTTAATACCTGCTTCTTTGGCCATTACTTCTAAACCTTTATGTTGTAAGGTTTTGATAGCTTTGGTAGAAAGTTTTAGTCTAACCCAACGTTTGCCACCTTCCCACCATACACGCTTGTTTTGGAGATTAACGTGCTGGAGGCGGTTTGTGTGACGGTTAGAGTGGGAGACAGAACAAGCGTTATTGGCTTTTTTACCAGTTAGTTCACAACGACGGGACATAATAAATATCTCCTAGAGTTCTATTTTAAGACAACCTTTCGATTATATCTCAAAAAGTTCAGGAAAAAGAATAATTATCTGGTATCTAGGGGATTATGGCAAGTATGATCAAGTCTTGTATCAAATCTTAACCTTTACCATTGATCACTAATTTTACGGAATAACGAACGCCAGAGGACGCAGAGGAATAAGAGTTTGAGAGTTTTTTGCGTAAGTCCTAATTATTAAAAATCCCCCTTTTTAAGGAGGATTTATGGGGATTTGGATATTACTTACTCGCTTGTTCTGTAAGCTTAGTTAATACATCATTAGAACGTTCAACAAAGGATTTCATACCATCAGCATCAAAGCCTTTTTGAGACATCAATGCTAAATCATAAACGTGCTGACAAATCATTTTTGCTAATTGTCCTGTGGATGACTCACCATCTCCTTGAATAATACTACCTTGATTCAGAGTAGCTAAGTTTTGAATTAAGGGATGGGCAGTATTGACAACTAAAATATGTTCTTCAGGAAATTCTACATTTTGCTGCTGCATCATGGCGTTCATTTCCCGCAAACGACGAAGAATTTCTGGTAATAATACCATTGCTGGAGGTATTCCTTGAGGGTCGTCTGATTTTAAAGCTTCGGTACGGATGGTAAGTTTGGGTTTGTTGAGTGCTTTTTCAAATAATTCTTTGATAGTTTCACTCTTAGTTTTGTTGGTAGTGGGGTCAACTATTTCGCTAGATTTATCATCTAACAATGTATTATCCAGGTCAGAGTCTACCCGTGTAAATTTGACATCTTGATATTCTCTTTCTAGGAAATTAATAAAGTGAGTATCAATGAAGGAGTCCATAAATAGAACTTCTAAACCTTGATTTTTGTGAAGTTCTACATAAGTCGCTTGACTAGCTTCATCGGTGCAGTAGAAAACTTTATTTTCGTGACGTTCTTTATTGCGTTCTAAATATTCTTTGATGGTGGTGTAGGGGGTACTGCTGGTGTTAGCTGGGATGACATCTTCCCAAGCGTCACCTTCTGAAGATTGAACTTCAACTGTTGGTGTTTCTGTAGGCTGGGCGTTTAATTTTGCGGTACTGCGGAAGATGAGAATGTCTTCAACTTGTTTTTTAAATTTCTCGTCGTTGAGAACGCCAAATTTAACGAATGTACCTAAATCTTTCCAGGCACTAATGTATTGTTCTCTGTCGTCACGGTATAATTCCTTGAGTCTATCACCGACTTTTTTAGCGATGTAGTCCCCTATTTTTTTTACAGTGCGATCGCCTTGTAACGCACTCCGCGAAACGTTCAAAGGAATATCTGTACTATCAATCACCCCCCGCATGGGCATTAAAAACTGGGGAATAATTTCATCACAGTTATCACTTACAAATACCTGATTACAGAATAACTTTGTTTGTCCTTTGGTGACATCTACATCAGGACGCATTTTGGGGAAATATAAAATCCCGTTAATAATAAATGGATAATCTGTATTCAGATGTACCCATAACAAAGGTTCTTCTTGAAAAGGATAGAGATAGCGGTAAAATTCTAAATAATCTTCTTTAGTTAAATTCTGAGAAGATTCTCGCCAAGGTGCTTTTTGTTGATTTAAAATTTCCCCATCTGATTTGATGGGAACAGGCATAAAATCACAGTAAGTTTTAACTAAATTCTTAATTCTCGCCGTTTCTAAATATTCTTCCTCATCAGGCATTAATGTGAGGGTAATAGTAGTACCGCGAGTAGTCCGAGAAGATTCATCTAAAGTAAACGCTGGTGAACCATCACAACTCCAGTGAACCGCTTGAGAACCTTCTTTATAGGAAAGGGTATCAATTTCTACTTTTTTCGCCACCATGAAGGAGGAATAAAAACCTAAACCAAAATGGCCGATAATTGGTTGATCAGCTTTCCCTTCATATTTGTGAATAAATTCTTCCGCACTAGAGAAAGCAACTTGATTGATATATTTCTTGACTTCCTCTGCTGTCATCCCAATACCATTATCAGAGATGGATAGGGTTTTTTTGTCTTTATCAATAGCTACCGTAATTTCTGGTTCGCCAACTTCCCCATTATACTCCCCAGCGCGAGACACCATTTTGATTTTTTGGATCGCGTCTACAGCGTTGGATACCAGTTCCCGCAGGAAAATTTGATGATCTGAATAGAGAGACTTCTTAATAATTGGGAAAATATTCTCAGTATGAATACTGATAGTGCCTTGTTCTAGCATAGTTATCCGTCTGTTTTACTGGCAGATATAATTTATGAACACTAATTTTCAACCATATCCGTCTTTTTTGAGGTCAGGAATACCTGTAAATAATGATTCGGATTACACTACCATAGTTAAGCTTGATGATTGTCAGTAATTATGAAGATAATAGAAGTATTTAAATACGATTATAAATATTTCTATTCGTACAAGCATACAAGTAATGCCAAGTGATATTGAAGCAAATAATTTAAAGGAAACTTAGTGAAACAAAAAGCATCTCTGAATGCTGAATTTGTAGAACAAACAATGTTAAAAAATATCAAAGTAACAGGTGATATTGATTTAGGTGATTTAACTCAAGAGGGATAAGTTATAGTGAAAATAGCTTAATTGTTTGATGGGATTGGTAGGGATTTAGCAATGATAAACCCTTATATATCTAGTTTTTCATCATCTTCTCAAGACTAAAATCTGAGGCATTATTAGTATATGGAAGAATTATTAGAACTGAAGAATTTATTAATTAGTGGCAATATTCCAGACGCATTGCTGCTAGTGGAGGAAATGACAGAAATGAGTAAGGATGATAAGGTAAACAAAATTATGGTTCATCAGTACATAGTATGCTAAAATATTAAAGTAAAAATTCCAACCAGATGAGGAAGAACAGCAAAACCATTGATATAGTTGACTTAGGAGACCAAATTGTAGTTGACTGTAAGAGAAAATGTTGAAATTTAG
>JBJTUF010000329.1:0-6123 GCA_046080565.1 Cuspidothrix sp.
GTTTCCATTCGGGTCTGTTATTCTGCTCTAATACTGCTACGTCACGGTCAACTCCAACTAGAAAAGCATCCATATATCCTTTGACTTCTTGATAATTTAGTTGGTACTTGTGACGGTCGTTTTCTAGTTTCTTGTCAATTAAATATTGTGCTGATAGTTCGATTTTACCGTGTACAAATTTCCTATCAGCTATCGCAGTAGCGTTAGCTGCTTTGTTTATTGCCAATGTACTCTTACCAGCAGCTTGAAGAATATCTGCAAGGGCTAAATTATAGGTTTCTGTGCCTTCTATGATTTCCAAATATTGCTCTCTCAGTTTAGGAGCGTATTTATTCATAAATTCAGCTTGTCTGTGCAACTCACCTATTTTTTGAATTGCGGCTAAATCTCCCATAACTGCTTTTTCAAAGTCGGTCAGGGTAATGCCAAATTTGGCTGATAGTTGGCTGTTTAATGCTCCGCCTTTAGCTGTGACATGGTTTTTTATTCTCATATTCTTAGCAGGTGGTAATGCTTTCATTGTGGTAATTCTAGATATAGGTTAGGGTCGGTAAAATATCGGTGTGCAGGTTTGCTGATCCGCTGGTTGAAGCGTAGGTTATCGAAGATAATTAGACCGGATAACAGGGTAATTGTTAGCAAAATAAGCACAGGATTAAACCTGATTCTTAAAGTATTATCCTGCTTTAATTGTTGGGATAGTAAAGGCTGCAAGTGCTTTTTTGACGTTGCTTTTAAATTGCTTGTTTGCCTCCTGAATATCGTTGTTTATGTTAGTCAATCCATCGGATAGTAGTTGGGAATTTTCTTGATTTTTCTCACTGACTACTTCCCTAACTTCGGTGATTAGGTTGTTGATTTTCTGTTGACTAACCATAGCTTTGTGTTCTATAAATGCTATGATTGCTGCTTTGATAGTGTCTATGTCTTGTTCTAGTGTGTCAGTTGAATCATTGATATTTTCAGCAATTAAAGATATCTCGGAAGTGTCTAAAGTAATGCCCATATTTTGAGCAGTGCTACTAACTAATTCATTTTTGGTAGTTGTTGCTAGTTCTGAAGATTGGGGTATTTCCTCGTTCTCTGTTTTTGGGGTAAATAAGGCTGGATGGTTATAAAATTCTTCTAGTTCTTCAATAGTAGATGGATTGGTTGTGGTTTCTGGTTCTAATTCGTCAGAATTGTTGTTAGTTAAAGTATCCAGTTCGGTTGCAGCTTCATTACTTGTCATTGATTCTACATCTTCCTGAATTACTGTTAGTTTGGTAGCTGTACTCATGAAGTAATCAGTAGCTTGGTTAGTTTCCTGCTTTGTAATCTTGTTAACATCGCTTACAGTATTTTCTAAATAGGTTCTAATGTCTTTTAATTCGACTTTTAATCCTTTACGAGATAGACGTGATTGCACTCTTTTAGCAACTATGGTTAACATTATCTATGCTCCTATTTTTGACAGTTGAGAATTTTGGACTTTTGATTTATAGATAAGTGCTACTGCACAGATAGGAATTAGCACTTGTTTGGCATAGAATGATTTAGCTTTAAATCCGCCGGCTGTTTTAAACCATCGGGATATCGTGCCTTTGTTGGGCGTAATTCCTAATTTCTCCAGTAGGTTTATGAACTGTTCACCAGTGCAACCGTCACCTATTGATGATTCAATTCTTGATATTTGTCCTTTGATTTTGTGGTACTGGGAAAAGTATCTTGGTGAGGTTTTACGCAGTGCTATGAACAGTTGAAACCCATCTTTGGTAAGAGGTAATTCTGCTACTTTCATAGCTTTTTTGGTTCGCCACCAGTGAACATCATGCACCCTTGCACCTATCAATGTTTCGTATATCGTGCGCTCCTGTTCCATAGTTTGATTTATTGCGTTATGCGTTATCTGTATTATGCAAAGTTGCAGTGCGTGTAATTCACATCCTAAATATCTGTATTACGCATATTGCGTATTTGTATTAAGCATCCTGCATTTTAGGAGTGCATCTAATCGCACGGTAAGCATTTTTGCGATATCTGTATTACCAAGATTTATGCTTATTTCCTTCACTATCCGGTCAATGCTTGACTTTTGGGGATGCAGTGGGATTGCAACTTTCTTGGCTATAGTGCTATTATAACGCACAATAGCAAAAGTGAACAAGTGAAATAAAAATATTTTCAGGTTCATAGGAGGTAATACTAAGATGAACTAAATTAACTAATGAACAAGTATTTTTAGATGGAAAAATCTGTATTTGTACGAGGTCGAGTATCTGAAGCAGTGCGAGCAAGATTTAAAGCAGCTTGCGCTCTACAAAATAGAACTATGGATAGTGTGATGGAAGAATTGATACTAAAATGGTTAAAAGAACAGGAAACACAGCCAAAATCTAATCCTGACTCTTAATTAACCGATTTGCGATCGCTCCTAATATGGAATCCAACAGCTGAATCTGATTAATTAATCAACATTCGCTCCTATATGGAAAATCAACTTACGCTCCTATATGGAGTGCGACAGATGAATCTGATTAATTAATCACCTCCGCTTCTATTTCTATACGGAGAGCAATCACAAAATTTACCAAACAAAACACCAAAAACTAAAATTTTTTCTAGGTACTACAAAATGAATAATTCGCGTAACTCATACCCAGACAGACTTGTAAGCAATTTAATTAGAGCGTTGTATTTTTTATAACGTTGTCAAAAATGCTAGTACAAGAATACGCTAGAATTTAGACAAAAAAAATGTGGGGTCCCCCCAGTTGCAGTTAGTTCAGGTGATTTGCACTCACCTTCTGAACAGAGAAGCCACACAAACTTAAAACTAAAATGAAAAACTTTTATTAAAAGTTATTGTAGCTGACTTTGTGGATTTTCTGCAACTGGTTGGGACTCCAAAAAAAACAAAAAACAGGAGTCACTACCAATGAGAACCCAAAACACCATCGTATTAAACAATTCCGCTAAAGTTAATCAAAAAGACAGCCCTGCACAATCTCCCACCAAACCTGCTTTTACTAGCTTCCAAGACTTTAAGCAATTTATCGAAAATAACTTCATTAACGGCAGTGGCATTCATCCAGACTTATTTGATGCTGCTGTAGAGTTTCATCAAGATGTGGAATGGGGTCCAGGTATGGATGCCAGAACCCCCATCCATGATGAATTAGGCTGGTACTTTACCCGCTTTGGGCATCAATGTAAAAAGCCGATTTATGCTGCATTCCTGAGAAATGAGGATGGCAGTTTATGGCAAGCCGTTGTTAGCATCCCCAATGGCGATAAACCTTACTCTTATTTAGCACCCAAGGGCAATGGTGACAGGGCATTCTTCCCCCCTATTCCCCCATCAGTCAGGGAAATAATAGCTAAAAGACAAGGAGTGGAAGTGCCTCTAGAGGGTAGTTTTTGGGAATGGGTGAAGGATAACCCAGACATTCCCAGAGTGCCTACCGAGGGAGGGAAAAAAGGTTTAAGCGGTCTATCTCACGGCTTTGTAACTATTGCTTTGTATGGCTGCAACTGTGGGAGGGAATGGGAAGTTGGCGATATTCTGCTAACACCGGATCTAGAACCATTTGCAGTTGAAGGATCTAAATGGCCGTTTGGATATGACCGTGATACTAAACCCAAAGCTAAAAGAGCGGTAGCAGATGCCAAGCGGAAATTAGCAATTGCATTACAGGGTTACGGCTGTCATGTTGGCGATATATTCTGGAAACCTGCACAGGGTAAGGGGTTAGATGATTTCATTGTTCAACAAGGGGCTGATAAATTCAATTATATTTATCAGTTAGCATTGGCAAAAATTGAGGAAGCATTAGGGGAAGACCCAAGGGAAGAAAAACTAAGTTTTTGTCAGTTAGCTTTGAAACATCTATATTCTGAACATGACTATATTTGTGCTGCTAACAAACTTTATAAATGGGATGGGAGCTATTATAAATTAGTGTCTGATGGCAGCGAAAGAAGACGCATTAGAGACTTCTGCAATAGCTATTCCCATACATTTATAGATAAAGAAACAGGGAAGCTAACCAAATATTATCCCTATGCCAAAAATTCAAGAGTTGGGGAAGCTTTAGATTGGGCTAAACAATCATTTCATGTAGATATAGACCTGCTCAATCCGGCTGGGTTGAATTGCTTGAACGGCATTTTACAGATTACCTGGGATGGTGATAAACCATCATGGCAGTTAGTCCCCCATTCACCTGATTACTATTACACCTACCCCCCACTGATAGAGTACAACCCCAAAGCAGATCCTTTCCATTGCGATCGCCTACTTGATGCCCTTGATGCACCCCAAAGAGATATTTTCTTAAAAGTCATAGCAGCAAGCTTGGATTTACCCAACGTCAGGAAATATAAAGGCCGTCTAATTCGTGCGTTATTACTTCGTGGTACAGGTAGCAATGGTAAGGATGCACTGAGAGAAGCTATATCTACCATTTTTGGTAAACAAGGTGTGACATCAGCTACACTTAACGACTTTCAGCAATATGACGACGGCCGCCGCTTCCCCCTTGCTAACCTGATTTATTCCAGGATTAATTGGGCATCAGAAAATACCAACAGCAGCAAACTTGACCGGATACAAAGTTTGAAAGCAGCTATTACAGGTAATCCGTTAACAGCTGAGGCAAAAGGTAAAGACGGTCAAGAGTTTACCCCCAACGCGGTTTTCCTGTTCAACATTAACGATGTACCCAACCTAGAGGGGAGCTTAGAAGCTATTTTAAGTCGGTACGGATGCTTAGACTTCACAAAAACTTACAAAACCAATGCTGACCCGTCCAAAGGGGAATTAGAAGCAGATCCTAGATTTGCCTATGATCCTCTATTCCTACGGATGATGGTATGCTCTGCTTTGTTAAATCGGTTACTGGATTCCCTACAGGACTTGATGGCCAACGGAATTGACTACGACTGCACCAAACAGGCGCTACACGACATTCAAGCCGAAAACTCTCACCTGTTCCAATTTATCCAGGACACAGGTTTAAACTACGACCCCAACAGTTACTTATCAGCTACCGATATATGGACCAGGTTGGAACAGTGGTATTTGGATAACGGCACTCTCACCTATGAAGAAACCAGTACCGGCAAAATGAAAGCTATTTGGGCGGATCAGGTAAGGTATGGCGATCGCAACATCAAGGCAGTTAACCAAGTATTAGCAAGGTTTAAGCAACTCTTCCCCAAAGCTAAATTAGCAACCATGCCTCATCCCAACGGGAAAAAAGTTATTCAGGTGTTACAGGGTATTACATTCAATCCATTGTCAATAAGCCAAAATTCCACCCCAATAAGCCAAAATCCCACCCCAATTCCACCCCAATCGCCACCCCAACAAACCCTTATAAATCAAGACTTCCACCCCAACCACCCCCAATTTACTAATACAGTGGGAAAAAATCAAAATCAAAATCAAAATCTCACCCAACTACCCAACCAAATACTACAAAGTCAGGCTCAAGAAATTAATCCCCAAAATTCAGAAGTAGAAAAAAGTGAAAACTTTGGGGGTGGTTGGGGTGGAACTCCCTCCAATCAAGGGTTTACTGGGGTGGATAATTGGGGTGGAACTGGGGTGGAAAACAACCTTATTGGGGTGGAAAACAACCTTATTGAGAATCAACCCAAATATGAAGTAGGCGATCGCATCAAATGTTCCCCAACGGAACTACATCAAGAGAAAGGTTGGGACGTAAACGCCACAATCACGGACATAAATTATGGCCAGTGTGCATCTTCTGGTAAAAATTACGTCTTATCCTGTGAAGTTCGTTGGATGTATAAAGGCCAAGAAAAAACTGCCAAAATTTGTGGGGCTGAATTTAATGATTGTGTATTTGGGAAGATTAGCTGACAATTCCTAAACAAATGCACGACGGGTTAAAGTGAAGCGATTGGCTACGCCAGTGCCGTAGGCGATCGCACTATTCACCCACTTACTTGGCGTAAATAGAAGGTTCGTGCAACCAGCTTAACGGGTGACAAGGTGGCTAAACAGCTTGTTTCATAAGGGATAGAGCCTGAAAGCCACGTTGAAAAAAGAGGCGTTTATGCGGCTTGAGAGCGATTAAGTTCAGAGCTAAATCAGCCCATAATTCCATGCCATAA
>JBJTUF010000330.1:0-16492 GCA_046080565.1 Cuspidothrix sp.
GCTCGACTTGGTGGTTGGTCTGGCTATCGCTCTCAAAAACCTCCCGGAATTTCTACTTTAGTTTGTGGGCTACAGAGGTTTGAATCCTTCTTTCAGGGCTGGAAACTCTCTCTGGGTAAGGATGTGTGTACACCGTAGGTGGTAATGGTGAGGGTAACGGTAGATGGCATTTTTCTATAGTTGATTATTTGAGGTTGTGGTAAATATTATACTCTGTAGGTTGGGTTAAGTGATAACACAACCCAACAAATCCAGCCAATTAAATTTTCATGAGGATATAAGTTATTTATATGGGACTTTGGCAAAAAAGAACTTTCTCAATAACCAGGGGTCTATTCTCATGGTTATTGAGAATGTTGTCAATAATTAAACGAGTTTTGGTGATTTCAGCTAGGGGGGTTGACAGTGTTCCGAGTTTTGGATATGCTTATAGTATGCGTGGGAAAGTGTGCGCTCATATATAGAGTTTTCATTCATCAAGATCATAATTTCTTAAATAAGTCCCAGAAGCAGGGAAATGAGAAAGTAAATAGGAAGATAAAACAATGCCACTAATCAAAATACCAAGACATTATCTTGTATCTCAGGATGAAGATTCAATTACAGTAGATGTACCAGAGTCAATGCTTTTATATTGGAAAAAGGACTATGAAAAAATCACCCAAGCTAAAGGAATTTTAAAGCATAAAAAAGCAGTAATGTTAGCTCATTTAGATACTCTGCGTCAGGAGTGGGAGGAATGAGATATCTTTATGATACAAATATTTTTATTTACTATCTGGCCGATGAATTAACAGTTAGTTCATTTTTTACAGAAAAATTCTTGAATTTGCATGAAGTTCTGGTTTCACCTATTATCCGCATTGAATTACTGAGTTTTTCAGGTTTATCAAAAGATGAGGAAGAGTCTATTGAAGATTTACTATCCCAGTTTAATTCAGTTCCATTGTTAAGAGAGATTGAAGATCAGACAATCAAATTAAAACAACAGTGTAAAATTAAACTTCCTGATGCAATTATCGCTGCTACAGCCATAAATCAAGACGCAGTTTTGCTGACAAGAAATGTTAATGATTTTCAAGGAATTGCTGGTTTAAAAATTGAAAATCCTTTTGTTAATTAATTGTCTGAATCAGGATATCCAGGATTTAAGGATTTACAGGATGTTTTAATTTATCAAAACCAGTCCACAAGAGAAAGTTCTGAAACTCTGGAAAATTCATTAATATTATGAGTAACAAGAGTTGCTTGAAGTGCTACAGCTATTCCTGCAATTAAAACATCTATTGAACCGATAGGAGTTCCTTTTTGTTCTAAGTCAGCGCGAATTTTAGCAGCAGCAAAAGCAGCATCTTTATCAAAAGAAACTAAGTTAACTTCATTTAAAATTTGTTGAAGTTGTTGAGTTCGTTTTATTGGTGAAGTAGATTTAGCAATTCCTACTTGTAATTCAAAGAGAACAATTGTAGGAATAAGAATTTCCTGAGCAGGTATTTCAGCAAGGTTTTGAGCAATTTGTCCTTGACCTTTAAAATAATAAATCAAGGTATTGGTATCCAAAACATACATTTAGAGACTCTCCCGCAAAATATCTTCTCCTGCTTCATTTCTAATTTCTTCTAAACTAGGAAAGTCGTCTTTCCAACTTCCCGCAAGTGAATAAACCAGTTCTTCCCAAGAAAGATTTTCAGAATCATTGATCATTTGATGAGTATTTAAGTGTTTACTATGAATAAATTCAGCAAAGTTCAGAATTTCTTGAGCTTGATTTTGGGGAAGATTTTTCACCAGTGTATAAATTTGTTCAGCAAACCCTAATTAATAAAGATTTTCAGGATGTAGATTTTTGTGTTTAGTACATGATTTAACTTGTATTGTACTACAGATTTTTATTTGTCTGAATCAGGATAACCAGGATTTGAGGATTTTCAGGATGTTGTTGAATGATTTTTGGTGGGGGTTGGAGATTTTGTTTGTCTGAATCAGGATGTCCAGGATTTTAGGATGTACAGGATGTGATTGGATGATTTTTGGTGGGGAGTTGGTGATTTTTATTTGTCTGAATCAGGATAACCAGGATTTGATGATTTACAGGATGTTGTTGGATGATTTTTGGTGGGGAGTTGGTGATTTTTTTTGTCTGAATCAGGATTTCCAGGATTTGAGGATTTACAGGATGTTATTGAATGATTTTTGGTGGGGAGTTGAAGGTTTAACTCTCATGTTTTCAATTTTACAATTGATGATTACATATTCAATAAATATTCTTTAATAACTTATAAATTTAAAAGATCATATTGTAAATCAAACATTTCAAAATAATATCCTGTTAATCCTTTAATCCTGGTTATCCTGATTCTGACAAATACAACTTTCATCACCAACAAACTATCTAAAAATTACCATCTTGTAAATCCTTTAATCCTGGATATCCTGATTTGTGACAATTGAGAATTTCAGATACCCAACAACTTTTAATAATCTTCTCATTTATTACATTAATTATCGCAGAAGTCGGGGATCTTTAGATGCAAACTAACATCCTGTAAATCCTTTAATCCTGGATATCCTGATTCTGACTTAATAATTTTCTGTAACCCTTAAATGTTACAAATTACAAGTCTCGATGTGATAGAAGAGAAGAGATTAAAATAATCGCCAAGACCAGTTTTGTTTCCTCGTTTGCTTCTTTCCATTTCTCTTGTCCGAGTAAATCACGCAGTTTCCTATAATCCATTCTACAGGATGATATTAATTCTACCTCTTGGTTTATTAACCCCAATAATTCCCGAAACTCCCCCACTGTTTGGGGACGGTTGACAGGTTCTAACTCCATCCCTTTGAGAATAGCAGCATTTACCTGATCGCTAATTTTCTGATTATATTTTTGCGGTGGTTGTAAAATTGCATCACCTTCAGCGCGATAATTAGCAGGAATAGGAACTCTATTCGTTAATAAACTATATAATGTCGCAGCTAAAGCATAAACATCTGTATAATAACCAAAATCTCCACGCCGTTCATATTGTTCTATGGGTGCATAACCTTCCGTTTTCATAGCTGTCATGCTTCTGATTTTACCAGGTTGAAATTCTCGCGCTAACCCAAAATCAATTAATACCGCTTCTTTGGTTTTCCGTCGTAGTAAAATATTATTGGGTTTCACATCTCGGTGTAAAAGTTTCCGTTCATGAACACATTCTAAAGCTTGTCCGATTTGGTCAATGTAGCGCAAAGCTTCGGTTTCTGACAAGTAACCATTTTCAGCGGTGTAGTTTTCCACATAAGCTGCTAAATCATCACCGTCAATGTGTTCCATCACAATAGCCCAAAGTCCATCTTCGGGAAAATTGTCGTAAACTTGGACAATATGGGGATGATAGCATTTTGATAAATCTAAAGCCTCTTTTCTAAACCTCTTTTGTCTTTCCGCAAAATCTGGTTTTTGACGTTGTTCGCGGTTGAGGGTTTTAATCACAACCAACCTGTTTTCTTCTGTATCTTCTGCAAGATAGGTTTCACCAAAGCCACCGCCACCAATGACTTTTTTAATGATATACTGTCCGTTCTGTAGTGGGGTGTTAGGTGTCCACATATTTTCTGAATTAGGATTTAAGGATGTACAGGATTTAGATCCCCGACTTCTAGGATAATTTATTTTGATACAGGATTACCGATAAATATTTTGTCTGAATCAGGATTTCCAGGATTTGAGGATTTACAGGATGTTATTGAATGATTTATTGTGGGGGGTTGATGATTAAACTTTCATATTTTCAGTGTAAAAATTGATGATGTCAATGGTAAACATAATAGCCAGTATATTGGTGTGGAAGTTTGTCTTGATGTCCAGGTAAGAGGAAACTGGCAATACATATTGCTATTTTTCTACCTTTCTCCCCAATTGTAGATTGTCATGCCCACAAATTCCACCATGATCATTTGATCTTCAACCTGCCAAAAATAGGTTTAGTCAACAATACCTTAGAGGATGTTTGAAAAGTTTTAAACGTATAAATAAACCCCTCTCCAAACCTCTCCCCGACGCGGGGAGAGGAGGTAGAGAAGAGGGAAGGGGGTTAGGTTTCTCGATATTATATTATTGGTTTCATCTAATACTTTTCAAACAACCTCTGAAGGAAGCCTATCAGGAGTAACGAAAAATGAGAGTAGGATAAAATTTGATGAATAATGTATAAAAAATGGGTAACCTTTACTACCTTTGTTGTAAAGTGAAGTATAAGAAAAAAATAAAGAGTCAACGCAGTTCCTGCCGCATTGACTCTTTCAATACCCTATCTAAATTGGAAAAAGCCTTGATTCGCGTAAGTTAGATCGCTTGCGTTGGCGTTGCGCTACCGCTTAATTTAACCTATGAGAAAATGGCTAAGGTATTGCTTAAAATTTTTCTTTCTTGCAGTGAAGCCTAGCCAGCAATTATGCAAGAAGTTGTTCATTGCCATAAAATATAGCCGAAAGGATCGAAGTTATCATGTCCAATTTTAAACTAAGTTTTGCTTTGGCGACAGCCCTTAGCGGAATAATTGTCCTTGCGGTATCTGATTGCGGAGGATCTGTAAATTTCCAGCTATTTCCTCTGGAATTCAACTTCACCAAAGCTACTTGTAATATTATACCAGACCAAGCTCAAAAATAAGTAGTCTCTAGTGGTCTGTCAAGCTAAAAATTGTGAAATTGAGGGAAAATAGAAAATAGAGAGGCTATTAACTATAAACCTCATCCATAAATAGAAATTTGACAGACTACTAGAATAGTCAAGAGTTTTCTATCACCCAGTCCCCAGTCCCCAATCTAAACGTCTTCAGCAAAAATAAAGCGATATAACTCGCTAGGATCTGGTTCTGGGCTGCTTTCGGCAAATTTAACGGCTTCGTCAATTACAGCCTGAATTTTATTTTCCACATCTTTAAGTTCTGCTTCTGTGGCTAAATCATGTTCTAGCAAATAAGCAGCTAACTTTTTAATCGGGTCACGAGCAAACCAAAATTCTTTTTCTTCTTTGCTGCGGAGTTCGTCTGGGTCAGCTAGGGAGTGACCTCGGAAGCGATAGGTCATGGCTTCGATGAGGGTTGGGCCTTCTCCAGCACGGGCGCGGGCTACGGCTTCTTGAGCGACTTGACGCACGGCTAAAACGTCCATGCCATCTACTTCTACACCCACCATGTTAAACACGCTGGCTTTTTTGTATATCTCTGGTTGGGAAGTGGCGCGTTCGTGAGCCATACCGATCGCCCATTTATTATTTTCTACCACAAACAGAATTGGCAGTTTCCATAAAGCTGCCATATTTAATGTCTCGAAAAATTGACCGTTGTTAGCAGCGCCGTCACCAAAGAAACAAGCGGTTACTTGGTCAGCACTGTTGTCTCCTAAGACTTCCCGACGGTATTTTGACTGAAATGCTGCACCAGCGGCCACAGGAATACCTTCGGCAACGAAAGCATAACCACCTAATAGACGATGTTCGGCAGAAAACATATGCATAGAACCACCGCGCCCTTTACTGCAACCTGTGGCTTTACCAAATAATTCTGCCATTACTTCCCGTGCGGGAACTCCTGCACTCAAAGCATGAACGTGGTCACGATAGGTACTAGAGACAAAGTCTTCCCCAGGGCGCATCGCTCCTTTGATAATGCCACTGGAAACTGCTTCTTGTCCGTTGTATAGGTGGACAAAACCAAACATTTTTCCTCTGTAGTACATTTCGGCGCACTTATCTTCAAATAAACGCCCTAATGTCATATCTTCGTATAAGCCTAGTCCTTCTTCTTTGCTAATTTGGACTGTGGCAGTATTAAATGTGGGTAATACGCGCTCTTGAACCATGCTTGTGAAGTATCCCTATTCTATAAGGCCAACGTTAGCTATAAATCAGCTCCGTTGACAAAAATCTTTGAACAAACCTTATTTTATGCAGTTTTGATGCACCAAAACAGCAACCGAGGATTTCTAGTGGTGGAAATGGTTGCTTGTTTTATAGGTTAGCAATCAAAGTTATTCTTTTTCTGCATAGATATTAACAATTAACGTAAGTTACCGATGAAAGAAGACAAGCAACGAACAACAAACAACTGACCACTGACTATTTACCTATAAGTTTCACTAGTCCAATACCACCAAAGTATAGTCCTAGTATAGCACCGGCTAAAAGACTTTGGGTAAGAGGATCGGTAGATGGGGTGAGAACTGCTCCCAAAATTATTGCGGACATAATCACATAACGCCACCCTTTTAACATAATTTTTGAAGAGACAATCCCCAATATGGCCAGCAATATTTGTATGACTGGAACTTGAAATGCTATTCCTGTGGTGAATAACAATAATAAGACAAAATCAAAATACTTATCAATAGACCAAAGTTGTTCTACAACATCTGCGCCATAGTTAATAAAGAATCGTAAAGCAGCAGGGATGAGTAATAGATATGCAAATAATAAGCCAACTATAAACAGAATACTTGACCCTAAAACTACGGGAACTACTAACCGTCGTTCCCGCACCGTCAGTCCAGGAAGTACAAACTGGATAATTTGATAAAGAATGAAGGGTGTAGACAGGATTAAACCGCTATAAGCCGCAACTTTCATGGAGACAAAGAAAAACTCTCCCGGAGCTAATTGTAGAAATTTCACGCCCTTGGCAGGAACTTCTAGTAACTGTACCAGGGGTTTAACGACAATAAAAGAACCGATAATACCCACTACTACCACAATGAGGGAATAGAAAATTCTTTGCCGCAACTCCTGCAGGTGGTCAAAAATTGACATTTCTACTTCTCCTGGTAATTCATCCAGGGGGTCAATAGATGGTTCGCCATGTGTTTCTGGGTTTAAATTGGCGGAATTTATGCTGTTTATGTCTTGTGGGGAGGTCATGGGTAAGAAGGGTGGGAAACATTTGTGAGGCAATATTCGTTCACTATTCTATAGGACTTACGCAAAATATCTCTCAAACCCTATTTTCTTCGTGTCTTTTGTTCTTTCCTCATATCTGACGCAGTTGGTATGTATTATTTACATCCTGGTCTTTATTTTCCAGGTTGTGAATTAAAATGTAGATTAGTATTAATTATCACTATTTAATTTTTAGAGTAGTTTATTTACTGCTACTTAGTCTATAAGTATTAACTAGGAGGTTAATTCGGGATTTCCTCTAATTTTATAGTCTAAGTTGCTTATAAATAGAGGCTTTTTTGATTTTATGTCAAAATTGCACAATATACAATATCATGTAAATATAAGTTTGTATTATATACAAAAATAATTAACTGTGTTGACGTATATTTTCTAGATTTGTTTCTTGTCAAAAAAAATTTTTTTATCCGGATTTTACTTACAGAAGATGTACAGGTAGAAAGAACGTCATCTAGTGGCTAAATTGACTTTACCGGGGGGTAAGGGTGAATTTAGCAATTACAGATGTGATTTGTATCTGTGAAAACAGGACTTACACAAAATAAAAGTAGGGGTAATTCATCAATTACCCCTAATAATCCTTGCGTAAGTCCTAATCAATGAAAACAACAGCTTGTTTGTTTCAGTTAGGGATAAATCCATAGGTTTCTACCAGCAACCTGGTTCAAACCCTGGATTTTAGGCCAGTCTGAAGAGATAAGGATAGATTAATGCGCCCTAAAGTTGCATTGTTTGTAGTGTCTAATCTGATACTACAGACTAAGTCTTCATGGCAATTTCTACAACTGTTAGCGGATTAATAAGTTTTCAAGCTTGATCAAGATGACGTTACTGATGACCCAGTAAAAATCGGAATTGATGATATGAAGAAAACAATTAGTATAGGACTAATGGTATTGTCAGTTTATCTGTGCAATCCCCATGCTTGTTTTGCAGGTAATAAGCTGTCCGTCACGGATTCTCAATTTAACACTGACAATAATAAGCAGTCGTTATTCGGGAATACATCCTCTAGGGAGGATCAGCCGGGAGATTGTCTGAATAGAGGTAGATGCAGAAGTTAGGACTCTTTGTGTTTTGGAAATAGCCAAAACAGCTATTACACATCTCGTAAAAAATAAATATGCGTGACATAAACGTTGTAGAGACGTTCCATGGGTAAGATTCTCGGATCTACAAAGTTTCTTCAACGCGATTTCAGAGATAATTTTTTGACCAACACTGATGCTTTGTTGTATGTAGTTTTTCACTTAATATTTTTGTAGCTTACGATGTCGAGACAATGATATTATCGGCATCATCATTGATACGGCAGGTAATATTTCGACAAGCTCTTGTGCATCCTAGGGAACAGAGTTAAAAGTCCTTCGGTGTATGGTTTTTTGGGTAAGTTCTGTGTCTTATTCAAGTACATACCGCTATAAATAGGTTTTAAATAATGTTGTATGCTGTGTGATAGCTTGATTAAATGTGGTTAACAAAAAGATAAAATTAGTTATTTTTATATACAGAGTTATTGCGGATGGAGCTAGTTTTTCACTGTAAAGAGAATATGACAAGGAATGTCATTACCATTACAGCGTGAATTAAGTTTTTTATGCTTCTTAATTTAGAAAGATTTTATCAAGCTTGTAATCCTTCCCGTCCGTTGATGGTTGAGAACATAGACGACCGGATGTATTATATTGATTTTACTTCGGTACGTGGTGGTAAAATCATTGAAGCTTTGTTGCGTACTATTACTAAAATTTCTCCTAATACACCAACGTGCCAATTATTTACAGGACATTTGGGTTGTGGAAAATCTACGGAACTGTTAAGGCTCAAAGCAGAATTAGAAGCACAGAATTTTCATGTTGTTTATTTTGAGTCCACTCATGTTCTAGAAATGGTGGATATAGATGTGACGGATATTTTATTAGCGATCGCTGGTTTAGTAAGTAAAAACTTGGAAGAGATGAAACTGCGTGTGCAACCAAGTTATTTTACGAAGTTGTTTAGTGAAGTAGTAGATTTTTTGCAAACACCCATAGAATTGGGCGTAGAAGCGGAATTATCCGTAGGCATTGCCAAAATTACGGCTCAAACAAAAGAAAGTCCGCAGTTACGGAGACGATTAAGAGACTATCTAGAACCACGAACAGAAAATATTCTCCAATCCATCAACAAAGAACTACTAGACCGTGCCAATCTAGAGTTAAAAGCTAGGGGTAAAAAAGGATTAGTCGTAATTGTTGATAACTTGGACAGAGTTGCTATTCGTCCTTTACCTTCTGGGCGATCGCTTCCAGAATACTTATTTATTGATCGGGGGGAACAACTACGGAAACTTAATTGCCATATAGTTTACACAATTCCCCTAGCCTTGACATTTTCTAACGATAGTGCCCAACTACAACATCGCTTAGGAGGTGGAGTTGCACCAAAAGTATTACCAATGATTCCCGTGCGTCAACGTTCTGGAGAAATCAATAATGAAGGGCTAGAATTAATGAGACAAATGGTACTAGCAAGAGCCTTTCCTGAAAAATTACCAGCGGATAGGATGAGGCTAGTAACCGAATTATTTGATCATATAGAGACCTTAGATCGATTGTGTTTAATTAGTGGCGGTCACGTTCGGGACTTGTTAGGATTATTATTTGATTGTTTGCGAGAACAAGATCCACCTTTTGATCATAATTGTGTAGAATTGGTAATTCTCAGACAACGAGATTATCGTGCCAATGCCCTTGATATAAATGAAAGTGAGTTAATATTTCAGGTGATTCAAGATCAAAGAGTTAAAGGTGATATAGAGTATGATATGTTATTACGTAGTTTATTCGTATTTGAATATCGTGATCACCAGGGAGTTTGGTTTGCAATTAACCCAGTTTTAGCAGAAACCGAGAAATTTCAATCATGGTTGAAACACAGCAAGGCAAAAACATAGTGGCTAGTAATCAACAGTCATTACACAGCTTATACAGGGCGATTACCTTTTCTAAAAATCAATTCTCAGTTATTTTGGTGTGCTGTAACTACCAATTTTTGCATGACTTAATCCAGCAAGAATTAGTAACTATGGGTTGGGAAAGTGAAAGTTTTCAAACTATCAATTTGCATAAGAAAACTACAAGTCTATATGCAACGATTCAATCACAACTTACTATTACCAACCCGGCTGGATTAATAATTGTGGGGTTTGAATCAGTTGATAGTATAGATGATCTCTGGCGTTCTATTAATCAAGTCCGGGATGAATTTCGCAAATCTTATTCAATCCCTATGATTTTCTGGATAAATGATGATATTTTACAGAAAATTTGGCGATTAGCTCCAGATTTTGCTAGTTGGGCAGCTACACCAATTAGATTTGAAATGACTGCTCCAGATTTACTACTGTTTTTGCAACAAGAAACTGACAATTTGTTCACTAGAATTCTAGACAGTGACTATTCTAAAGGTACTATGAATACCTTAGAAAAAATATGGACAAATAGCAGTCAACTCCATTGTGCAATTTCTGAATTACAAAACCAGGTTATAACTATAGAAGCAGAATTAAAGTCCAGTTTATATTTTGTTTTTGGTATAGATGCTTATCTAAATAATCGAATTAGTTCAGCTTTAACTAATTTTCAAATGAGTTTAGATTTCTGGGAGCAAACAGGAAATTTATTTACTCATACTCATAGTCAAGATGAAAAAACGCAGAAATCTGTTAACTATTGCAGGGAATACTACATTAATGAAGATGATTTTGTTTTTGACCCTAAGTATTCTTTGAAAATAGCAGTTTTATTCTTGCATATTGGATTATGCTTTTATCGTCTTGGCAAACAAAATAGGAGAGCAGGTCAGAGTTATTTTCAGTTAGCTAAAAGAAGTTTTTGCCAATGTTTCAAAATATTAGAAATTGCAGACTATAAAAAATTGTTATCTGCGTTTATTAAGGAATTAGTAGAAGTCTTATATCTTTTAGAGGATTGGATAGAATTACAGGTTGTTGCTGAAAAATCTCTAGAGTTGCATCGCATACATGGACTCAAAATGCACGTGGCTTGTGATTATATCGTCTTAGCGCACATAGCCTTACATAAATTAAATTGGACACAGGCTAGTATTTTAGCACATACATCACTAATACACCTAGAAGAAACAAAAAGGCAGAATGAAATAAGAGATTATTTATTACCCCTATTATTAGAACAAATTTATGTATTAACTTTAGCTAAAGCTCTTAATAAGCTGGAAAAAAAAACGAAGGCAGAAGAATATATAAACATAGCATCTCAAAAATTATCTTTAGCATTAGAAAGCAATGAATATCAATATGATACCTATCGGTATATTAACTTATTAGAAATTTTGAGATCCCTATATTTTGAAGCAGGTTACTATCTTCAGTCCCATATTGTTAAAAAAAGAATTCATTCCTTGGAACAACAATATGGTTTTGTGCCATTTATCGGTGCTGGATGTTTAAAACCACAAAAACAAGTCACGGCCTCTACACTAGCAAATAGTAGCATAGCTTTAGAAATAACTGCTTCAGGCAGAGAATATGATGTTAATAACTTAATTGGTAGAATTAGTCGTGCTGACCAGAAATTGATAATTATTCATGGACAGTCAGGTGTCGGGAAAAGTTCTCTAGTTACTGCCGGTTTAGTTCCCGCGCTGCAAAACCGCACCGTGGGTGATCAAATTGCTGTACCAGTTGTTGTACAAATATATACAGATTGGTTAGGAGAATTAGAGAAATCCTTAACTAAAGCGATGTTGAAACTGGCGAGAAAATCAGCCATAGAAACGCAACCTCTCACTGATATTTACTCAGTTATAAACATTGATATTATTTACCAAAAACTACGGAATAATGCTGATCATTCTCTAATTACAGTTTTAATATTTGACCAATTTGAGGAATTTTTCTTTGGTGATACAGACAGTAATAAAAAACAAGAATTTGATAAATTTATTAGTGATTGTTTAAGTATATCCTTTGTTAAAGTTATTCTGACATTGCGGGAGGATTATTTACACCGACTACTAGATTTTAAGCATCTTTCATCAATAGAAGCAATTGGGAATAATATCTTAGATCGAAAATTTCGTTATGAAATTGACAATTTTTCAACTGAAAATGCTAGAAAACTTATTGAGAACTTAACTAAACGTTACCATGATTTACATCAAGAATCACAAGTCCAATTAGAACCAGCTTTAATTGATGCATTGGTGGCTGATTTGTCCTTAGAGATGGGTGAAGTTCGCCCCATAGAATTGCAGTTAGTCGGCGCACAACTACAAGATAAATTTATAACCACACTAGCAGAATATGAACCCTATCGCCCAAACAAGTTGATTCAAGAATATATCCAAGAAATTATTAAAGAATGTGGACAAGAAAATGAACAGGCTACTCTCATAGTATTATATTTATTAACCGACGAAAATTATAAAAGACCCTTTAAAACCTATGCAGAGTTAAAAGCAGAACTGTCTGAATTGCAAGACTCTAGTAATTTAGATCTAATTTTAGATATTTTAGTTGATTCTGGGTTAGTTGTTATTGTTCCTAATTTTCCTAAACAATATCAACTAATTCATGATTACTTAGTAAACTTAATTCGTCATTTACAACCACAGGAATCTGGATTACAAATACAAATTAATAAATTACGCGAAAGAATCCGTAATAGTTATCAATACATTGAATATCTGAGGACTGAATTAAGAAAAACTCAACAGAATGTAAGTTTAGTCCATATCCATGATTGCCAAGGAGATAATTTACTCACAGAATTAAGAGAATTGCGGAAGCGGGAAGAAGAAAGTCAGCTACAAATCGAACGACTAAGAAGAGAATTAAAAGAAAAAGAGTTAACTGAAAAATTAGCAGCAAGTCAAAAACAAGAACATTTGATTGCGATTAGATTAAATATTGCCCTCAAGATTGCTTTAACAGCTTGCATGATTACCATTATCGGCTTAACTGCCTCTGTTATTACATTCACAGATAGTGAAATGAAAATTCTCAGTGCATCTAGCGAAGCGTTATTTGCTTCGGAAAAAGGTATTGATGCTCTCAAAGAAAGTTTAAAAGCGGGAAAAAAATTAGAAAGAACTTTATGGAGTAATTCTAATACTCAGGAAAAGGTACTCACTGCACTCTATCAAGCGGTGTATGGAGTCAAAGAGCGTAATCGTTTAGAAGGTCATTTATCTGGAGTTAGAACAGTAATATTTAGTGCTGATAAATCTTTAATTGCTTCTGCTAGTGCAGATATGACTATTAAGCTTTGGAATTCTCAAGGTCTGTTACTGAAAACTTTAGCAGGAAAGGAAGGACACAAAGATATTATCAATTGTGTCAGCTTCAGTCCTGATAGTCAAATGCTAGTTTCTGGTAGTCAAGATCAAAAAATTAAATTATGGAGTCGAGAGGGTAAATTTTTAAAAAATTTAGTAGGTCATACATCTGTCGTTAATAGTGTCAGTTTTCATCCTAATGGTAATGTAATTGCTTCTGGTAGTACAGATCAAACTATAAAATTGTGGAGTAAGGAAGGCAAACTTTTAAAAACGTTATTAGGTCATAAAGATGCTGTTTTAGCTGTGGCTTGGTCTAATGATGGTAATATTCTTGTTTCTAGCAGTGCGGATAAAACTATAAAATTTTGGAATCAGGACGGTAAATTATTAAAAACTTTACTAGCCCACGAAGATGCTATTTTATCTATAGATTGGTCTCCTGATAGTAATTTTTTAGCTTCTGCTAGTAAGGATAAAACTATTAAATTATGGAATCGAGACGGTAAATTATTACAAACTCTTTCTGGTCATAGTAGTGCTGTGATTAGTGTCAATTTTAGCCATGATGGTCATACTATCGCATCTGGAAGTATGGATGAAACGGTTAAACTTTGGAGTCATAAGGGGAATTTACTGGGAACTTTGCGCGGACATAATAGTTGGGTAAATAGTGTAAGTTTTAGTCCTGATGGACATACTTTAGCTTCTGCTAGTAAGGATAAAACTATTATTCTCTGGCGTTGGGATAGTTTAATTTTACGTCATCCTGAAGCTAATGATGATTGGATAACAAGTGTGAGTTTTAGTCCTGATAGTAACTTTGTAGCTGGTGCTAGTCGAGATAAAACTATTAAAATTTGGAATCGGGAAGGTGAATTATTAAATATTCTTACAGGTCATACTGATCAAGTATGGGGTGTTGCTTGGTCTCCTGATGGTAAAATTCTTGCTTCTGCTAGTCGTGATAAAACTATCAAATTATGGAATCAACAGGGTGATTTATTAAAAACTTTAGAGGGACATCATGATTCTGTTTTAACTGTGGCTTGGTCTCCTGCTGGGAAAGTTATTGCTTCGGGTGGTAAGGATAAAACTATCAAATTTTGGAGTCAAGAAGGTGAATTGATCAAAACTGTAGCAGGTCATAGAGATGGAATTAATTGGCTTAGTTTTAGTCCCAATGGTAAATTTTTAGCTTCTGCTAGTGATGATAGTTCAGTGAAAATATGGACTCATGATGGGAAAATTATCAAAACTTTAAGAAAACATTCTCGTAGTGTAAATGGTGTGGCTTGGTCTCCAAAGGGTGATATTTTAGCTTCGGTTAGTCTTGATAGTCGGGTGAATATTTGGAATCAAAATGGTCAATTAAAACAAACACTGATGGGAGATGGTGATGGTTTTATCAGTGTTAACTTTAGTCCTGATGGTAAAACTTTAGCTGTTAGTAGTGATAATCAAGTAAGATTATGGAATCAAGAAGGTGTTTTAGTGATGGCTTTGAAAGGTGATGAAGGTGAGTTAACGACTATTAATTTTAGTTCTGATGGGACAATATTAGCTGCTGGTGGTAGTAAAGGTAATGTAGTTTTACGGAAGTTTTCAGATATTACATTGGCAAGTTTGCTCAAACGAAATTGCTATATATTAAAGGATTATTTATTAAATAATTCCAATATAATACGCAATGATGCTTACAAAAATCAAAGTTATTATAGTTTGTGTGAAAATGATTAGATAAGTAGTGGTGCAAAATAAATTTTATATTTAGAAGAGATGATAGAGAAGAGATACAGATATTTCTCTTGTTTACCAAATGTGTAATTAATTTTGCCCAGGTACTTGTATAGCGGTTCTTGTGTTCAGTGAGATGCAATAACTTCACCTCATAAACCTTTCTCTGTCAGTAAGGAGGGAGCTAATGATGTATATTATTCAAGTGGATATTGCGATCGCAAAAATAAGAAATAGATAGGAAATGAGTATGAAAATTAATTTTTTACCAGATGATATCACTGTTGATGCGGAAGTTGGAGAATCGTTATTGGATGTAGCAGATCGGGCTGGTGTATCAATTCCTACTGGTTGTTTGATGGGAAGTTGTCATGCTTGTACGGTAGAATTAGATGATGGTGAAGTTATTCGGGCTTGTATTACTGTAGTTCCTCCAGGAAAAGATCAATTAACAATTCATCTTTTTAGTGATCCAACTTGGTAATTATTTATGCACAACTCTAATGTCAATAATAATCAAGATTCCCTACGACAAGGGCTAACTTTAACTGCCATTGTTGGTGCTTTTGTGGTGAATGTAGCATCTAATATTTTTCCCCTGAATGGACTAAGTATAGGAGCAATTTCTAACACTGTATTTAAAGATGTGTTGATTATTCCTGCTAACTATGCGTTTGCTGTCTGGGGATTGATTTATTTAGGATTATTTACCTTAGCTGTTTATCAATTTCTACCATCAAAGAAACAAGATAGAGATTTACGGAAAACTGGATATCTGTTAGTTATTGCTTCTGGTTTTCAAAGTATTTGGGTGTATTTCTTTTTAGCGAGATTTTTCGCCCTTTCTGTGATAGCTATGTTCGGTATTTTAGTATCACTGATGCTGACTTATCAATTGTTAGGTATTGGTAAAAAGATTGTATCCCGGCGTAAAAAGCTATGTTTACACTATCCTATCAGTATCTATTTGAGTTGGATCAGTGTAGCGACTGTGGTAAATGTAGCTTGCGCGCTATATTTTTATGGGTGGAATGGTTGGGGAATTAGTAGTCAGGTTTGGACTATGATTATGTTGGCGATCGCAACTACTGTTAGTGCTGTGATGGCGATCAGGTTCAAAGATGTTGGTTATGTTGGTGTGACAGTTTGGGCATTAATAGCGATCGCCATTAAACACAATGATGTTAACATCTTACGGAATTTCGCCTTATTTTTAGCATTTGCTTTGATCTCAATCACTATTATTAAAAGTTCCCGTACTGATAACTAAAACCCGGTTTTCAAAACGAAACCAGAAGACATGGAAACAAGACAAGAATAAATACCCAGACTCTAGGGAAATACACTGTATAGGTGTATTTTATCTTTGTCGCTAATGGCTGACGGGATGACAAAAATAGTTAAAATGCAGACAGAATAAGCCTCATAGCTCTCTCACCGCGTTGATAATACTTCCGCTTATTAGGAGATAATCTCAATAATTCTCTAACTAATTCCCGACAATTATCTATAAAA
>JBJTUF010000331.1:0-20652 GCA_046080565.1 Cuspidothrix sp.
TCTAACACTTTCTGGTATATTTCACTTATCATTTTACTCTGTTAGTTCATATTTACTATTTATTACTTATCTTTTTTTGCTCCCACATTCTGTATCTCTTACTACATAAGCTTTTTCTCCTTCTTGTCCCCCTGTCAGCTCTTCACTGCGTCTGAGGGCTTCTCCTACTTGTTTTCGCTCATAAATACTTTGTTTTAAGTCTCTAGTTTTTTGTTCAACTCCGGCTTCTAATTGTTCATTGAGTTGTTGCAATTTCAATTCGGCAATTTTGCGATATTTATCTGCTTTTTGTCGTTCACTAATATCTACAAAGGTGACAATTACTTGTTGAATAGTTCCGTTAGTAGCAAAGAAAGGAAAGGCATTCACCAACAGCCAAACGCAGGTTTTACTTATGGGCTGATTTACTCCTACTACATAATTATTTAAAGGTTTTTGTGTATTGATGACTAAATTAACGGGATATTCCGAGGGTGACATCAATGTTTCATCTTCTCGCAAGAAAGACCAAGCTAAGTCTATTCCTGTTTTGCCCTGCATTTGGTCTAGAGTTAGTTCTAGTAGTTGGCAAGCTTTGAGATTACAGGTGACAATGCTGGTATCAGCAGCATGAGCCACCAGTCCCAAGGGCAGATTTTGTACTAATAAGCGATATTTGGCTTCACTATGACGAAGTAACTCTTCTGTTCGTTTGAGTTTAGTAATGTCTGATAATGACATTAAAAAAGCTCTCTTCCCATTCCAAGGAATGGATGCGGACTGCATAGTAATTTTCCGCCGTTGGCCATCTGGTTGGAGAATTTCAATTTCTTCAACTTTTTGAGTATCATAATCATAGGGTAGTGCAAAAGGCCAACCTTGAAGTTCATGGATCTGACGATCAAACATCCTGGCAGCGGCGGGGTTGACAAATCGGATTTTACCTTCTATGTCTACAATCACAAAACCACTAGCACTGGTTTCGACAATGGTTCGCAAACGTTGTTCACTGTTGGTTAAAGCTATTTCTGCCTGTTGTCGTTCTTCTAGTTCTAACTGAAGCCGGCGATAAAGTTCGGCTTGCTGAATGGCAATGGAAACATGAGTAGATAACTGTTGCAATAGTTCACTTTCTTCTTGTTGCCAAGTTCTAGGCGCGTCATTTTGGCAAGCAAGTATTAAACCCCATAAATTATCTTTGAGAACAATGGGAACAAGAATTTTGGCTTTTATTTGCAGATTTTCCAGTAATTCCCGAGGGCAGGGAGTCATGCTTTCTATGGTAATATCATTAATCACCCGAATTCTGCCGCTAACATAAGGCACAATCCAATTTTGGGCAAAACAAGGGTCAAAAATCTCTACGCCCTGAAATGATAACCAACCATTGGCGATATCTTCGGCAATGACCATACCGTTGCCGTTGGTATAGAGTTGGTAGATGAGAACGCGATCGCAGTTTAATAATTTTCGCACTTCCACAGCTAGAGAATTGAGAATTTCTTCTAGATTTAAGGAAACTCGAATCCTATCAGCGATCGCACTAACTAAACGTTCTCTTTCCGTCTGGGCTTTAATTTCTGCTATCCGTTTTTTAACTTCTGCTTCTAATTCTGCATTCCGGTTTTGTAATAATTCTAATTTTTCAACTTCTAATTGAGATACCTTATGCTCTAATAGTTGTATAACTTTATAAGTATCTAAGGGATTTAAGGATTGCAGCAAAGTTGTATAAGTGATAATTCCTAATAATTCACCCTCTTGACCTGTAACGGCCATTCTATGTATGCGCCTATCTTCCATCACGCTTAACACCGACCATAGGCTATCATCAGGTGATACAGAAAAGACGGGATGACTCATCACTGTTTCTACTTCCATCCCATTTAAGTCTAAATTCATGGCTTGGAACTGAACAATATCTCTTTCTGTAATGATACCTATAGGTATAGGTAAAGAATTTTTTTCCTCAACAATGACCACACAACTAACTTTTTCTCTGGTCATTAACTTGGCAATTTCCAAAACTGATGTTTCACGCCTAGCATAAACTACGCGAATAGTCATTATTTCTGATACTAAACGCAACTGCAACAGATCCATCGGTTGCAACAGTTGACGTAAGTTTTCATGGGTAATAATTCCCAGCAAGTGGTGATCATCATCTAAAATTGGTAAATGACGAATCCGATGCCGTCTAAATAGATTTAATATGGTAAATATATCTTTTAAATCTGACCTTTGAATAATCACCACAGAGGTATTCATCACCTCACTAATCATCATGTTATCAATTTGTCTACCTTCTGCACTCAGATGCACTACATCCCGTTTGGTAAAAATGCCCAGTATTTGGTGTTCTAGCATTACTAATACACAGCTAGTACGGGTATCATCTAATAAATCATTATTATCCCTACTAATATTTTCCAATGTACAGGTAGCTCTAGCATTACTCATGAGAGCGATCGCCTCTGTTACTAGAGTATCAGGAGTAACAATCAAAGGATTATAAGCGATCGCCTGTTCTAGATTTGGCGTTTCTAGCAAGGAGTTAAGTAGCATAATTGACTATAGACGTTCCATCGGAACGTCTGTGCAGGGATAGGAATTGACAAAGACAAGGTAAATTATTTTTCACCCTCTCCTACTACTAATTTAACTTTACTAGCGGCTGTTGTCGCCTTTTGTCTAGCTGTTGGAATATCCTCACCTTTAGCTAAAGCTACACCCATGCGACGATAAGGATGAGCCGTAGGTTTACCAAATAACTTAATATCTACATCTTTTATTCCTAAAGCTTCCGCGACTCCTGTAAAACTAATAGAATCAGATTTTTGAGCAGCTAAAATTACCGCACTCGCTGAATATCCTAACTGTTCAATATGAGGAATAGGTAAACCTAAAATCGCTCGCAGATGTAATTCAAATTCATTCAAATTTTGGGAAATTAATGTCACCATTCCTGTATCATGCGGTCGAGGAGACAGTTCCGAAAAAATCACCTCATCTTTAGTAATGAAAAATTCCACCCCAAAAATTCCCGCACCACCTAAAGCATCAGTTACCTTTTTCGCAATTTCTTGAGATGCTAAAATTTTATCTTCAGAAATAGCTGCCGGTTGCCAAGATTCTTGATAATCTCCTCTTTCTTGACGGTGGCCAATGGGATCACAGAAAATTGTCGGCGCGTCCCATTGTTTAATTGTTAATAAAGTAATTTCAATTTCAAAATTGATAAATTCTTCCACAATTACCTTTTGACTATCACCGCGAGAATTAGAAATCGCATAATTCCATGCTGTTTCTACTTCAGTTCTATCATTAACTACAGATTGACCTTTTCCAGAAGAAGACATCACAGGTTTAACCACATTGGGGAAACCAATTTCTTCAGAAATACTAATTAATTCTGCTAAGGTTACAGCATAACCATATTTAGCAGTTCTAATGCCTAATTTTTGATGAGCTAATTCTCTAATTCTATCCCGGTTCATAGTATAGTTAGTAGCTGCGGCTGTGGGAATAACTGTAATTCCTCTTTGTTCAAATTCTTCTAACTTTTCCGTTCTAATGGCTTCAATTTCAGGAATAATAAAATCAGGTTGATGTTTATTGATCACCGCTTCTAAATCATCAGCACTGAGCATAGAAATAACTTCGCTACAGTCAGCAACCTGCATAGCAGGAGCATTAGCATATCTATCCACAGCAATGACATAATTACCTAAACGTTGAGCCGCAATCACAAATTCTTTTCCTAGTTCTCCTGAACCAAGAAGCATTAATTTTTGGGGTAGTTTTAGCGCCTTAATCATGAGTTTTTAGTGATTATTAAAAGAATACAAAAATTTAATATCCCCGACTTCTCTAAGAGGATGTTTGAAAAGTTCTAGGTTGTGATTTTAGTCACTTACAAATATCCCCTAATGCCCGTTAGCAAAGAGGGAACTAGAGTCAAAGTCCCCCTTTTTAAGGGGGATTTAGGGGGATCTAAAAATATTTAATACACCATGAGAGACTGTTCAAACACCCTCTAAGAAATCGAGGATCTGATTTGATATGATTGATTATTTACACACAACGATCATCTCGTCAAGTTTTAAATAAATGTTGATTTGTATAGGTTGGGTTGACGGATGTTACCCAACATGATGAATATTTTTGTTGGGTTGCGCTGTCGCTTAACCCAACCTACTTTCAAATATTGAATATTTATTTTGATATTAATATAAAAAAATAACCGCAGATAAACGCAAATAATTTGCGGATATCGGCGGCTATAAATTCGATAATTACGGCACATTTCATTTGGGTGAGGTATGTCCTTCTGCCCTCTGCCTCCTGCCTTCGTTATCTTCCTGCTAATAATGCTTTGGTTGCAGATTATCCTAAAATTGTGATTTTGCGATTTAACTGGAAATTTAACAAGGCTACAACTGTAAAATCAGCTAAAAGTGCCATAAAAATTGTTGTCGTCTGAGTGTATTCTATTGCTCCCCAAGGAAAGCTAGAGAATAACCACAAAGTTGGATTTTCTGATGGACTAATACCTAAAACAGAGAGTATAATTAATGGGAGAAACATAGCTACACCTACAGTTCCCACTGCCCATACATAACGCTTGGGGTTTTTCATCAGTAGCATCAATTGAGCAATTGTGGCATAAATTAACATCAAACTCAAGGCTAAAATCATAGCTAATATGACTTTACTCTTGTCAATGTTCTGATTATAGAAATCGTCAGGTGAGAATACAATCCAAATCATAGTGGGAATACTAGCAATTAATAGATTAATCGCTATTGCCACAATTGCTGGGCTTTTTTCACCAAATACTAAATCTTCTAATAAAGATTTATTTCGATGATTTTGATGTCTATATCTTGCCCAATCTTGGATAGTTTGCCGATGGGGTGAAAGGATAATAGTTAAAGCTAAAACCAAGACAAAGTTGAATAAAGACGTGAGGAATATCATCCCTACATCGTACTTATTATCAACTCCAGGTATAGTCAATCCCAAAAACATGATCTGAGCAAAACCTACAAATAAATAACTTTGTCCTTTACTCAATATTGTACTATCTGCATTCCGAAAACAGCGTTTCATTGCTTGCCAAATACCATAGGAACAAATTCCGTAATTAACTAAATGAAAGCTAACTATTGTAATGAAACTTTTACCTATTGGCAAAAAGAAAAATTCTAGCTTGTTGATGGATGAATCTTGATATGAACGAAACAGATTAGGAAATAGATAATTGGTAATATCCCAGGGAGCGAAAAATCTAATCCAAGTTAGAGGATTATTGAATTCTCCATAGGATGATACCATTGTCATGGTCATAAACAAGAATACAAGTAAAGCACCGCTACCCAACCAAGGTTGAAAGGTGCTAAACCACCGACTAACTAAACCAAATAGTAGTGCTGCACTATAGAAGAAAGCACAACTACCAGCCAGAATAGTGTAATAACTAAGAATGTAACTGGTGGCAATATTTGCGGAATGTCCAGCCCAAAAATGTAGGGGAATCGCAGTTAAAACAAAGAGGTAAATTAAACTGGGAACTCCGAGAATTTTTCCGGTTAAAATGCTGGTTTCTGTTTGGGGACTCAGGCGAATAAAATTTAGTGTTCCCCGTTGTTCTTCCTTAGATAAATCGCTGATGAGTAAGTAAGTTCCTCCCACTAATAGGGTAAAAATGAAAATTACACTAAATGTTAAAAAGATGTATTCCCAATGATCTCGCCACCATAATTGCCAGTCTATTTGATCTAAAGGACAAACGTTTTTAGCTAAATAATTCCGTAAATTATCGAGTTCATTGTCAACTTGATTAAGTTGGGTTTTCAAGTTGGGAATGATACTAGGATCTGCTAGTTTAATTTGTTGATAATTGGCTATTTTTTGATTTAATGCGTGTTGTTGTTGATAAAGAGCTTGTTCTTGCTTTTCGTATACTTTTCCTAAAGTACAGTAAGTTGCTCTGAGATAGTAATTTTCATCGGGAAATTCTCGGAATTGAAACAGAAAAACTATAAGTTGCAATAGCAAAGAAGAACCCATAGAGATGATGAGATTAAAGCCTTTTAATCTACCTTTAAGTTCTCGAAATAGTTGGGGATTTAATTCTCCCACTCTGTCTATGGAATTTAGTAACATCCTCCAGACCTCCAAAAATTGAAAAGTTTTATGTTTGAACAATTTTTAAGTTTGTGCAGAAAATAAATAGTAAGGATTTAGGGAACAGGGAACAGGGAACAGGGAACAGGGAAGGTAAAAATTTTTTTCATTCTTCATTCTTCATTCTGAACTCCTGAATTCTGACAATAAATCCAAAATCTAAAATCTAAAATCCAAAATTACCTATGATGCTTGTTTATGACCTAATTTGAGGAAAATGGTTTCTAGGTCTTCTTGGGTACAGTGAAACTCTGTGATGGGAATTCCTGTACTGACAAGCGATCGCAATAAATCCGCAGAATCTTCTGGTTTACCTGAAAAATTCACTCGCACGCTATTTTTACTAGCTATTACCTCCCATTCTTCGACTAAAGGATGATTTTTAATTTCACTCACTAATACATCTATATTGCCCAAAGTAGACATAAAAATCTGCTGTTGGGATAGACGTTGATAAAGATGTTGGAGTGAAGAACTTTCTACTAAAAAACCTAGTTCCATAATGCCTACGGATGTACATAACTCCGCTAAGTCACTAAGAACGTGAGAGGAAATTAAAATTGTCATTCCTGCTTCTTGCAAAGCTTTAATAATTTCCCTAAACTGCATCCGGGCAATGGGATCAAGTCCCGAAACAGGTTCATCTAAAAGTAGTAAAATTGGTTCATGAATAATAGTTCGAGCTAAACTTAAACGTTGTTTCATCCCCCGCGAGAGAGTAGAAATCATGCTATGGCGTTTATTCCCTAGTTGAATGAGTTCTAAAACTTCGTGGAGGCGTTGGGTACGGTGTTTACCTTGCAAACGATACAAACGGGCAAAATAATCTAAATAATCCCAAACTGTCAAATCTTCATACAATGGGTAGTCATCGGGTAAATAACCAAGACGACGCTTAAGTTTGAGATTGCTATGATCTCTCTCTAGGCACTCGCCATTAATATAAATCTCACCAGTAGTTGGTTCTTCAGCAGTAGCTAACATCCGAATTAAGGTGGTTTTACCTGCACCATTGGGACCAATTAATCCGTAAACTTCACCGGTCTGGATTTCTAAGTCAACATTATTAACAGCAATATGTCTTTCAAATTGCTTAGTTAGTCCAGTGGTGCGAATTGCTATTTCTTTTACCATCGCGGCTGGGTTGGGGCTTGTGTGCAATAGTTAACTTAACCTCTTTCTACAGTGGAATTAGCCATTGTTTCGGAAATTGAAACAAAATTAGGAGTTCAGGACGCAGGGGAGCAGAGCAGAAAATTCTATTGCCTATTGCCTATTGCCTATTGCCTATTGCCTGTTCCCTCTCAAACTCCCACAGATCAGTTAAATTAGCGGTATGCTGCTATTGAGCTATCATAGAGACGAATATGCCAAGAACACAGAAAAACGATAACTTTGTTGACAAATCCTTTACGGTTATGGCAGATATCATCCTCAAGATATTGCCAACTAATAGAAAAGCCAAAGAAGCATTTGTTTATTATCGAGATGGGATGTCCGCTCAGGCAGAAGGTGAGTATGCTGAAGCACTAGATTACTATGCAGAAGCCTTAGAAATAGAAGAAGACTCTAATGATAAGAGTTATATTCTCTATAATATGGGTTTAATTTATGCTAGTAATGGTGATCATAATAAGGCTTTAGAGTATTATCATAAAGCCATTGAGTTAAATCCACAATTACCCCAAGCTTTGAATAATATTGCTGTCATTTATCACTTCCAAGGGGAAAAAACCAAGGAAGCAGGAGATCATGATGGTGGGGAAGCATTATTTGATCAAGCTGCTGATTATTGGATTAGAGCAATTCGCATGGCTCCCAATAACTATATTGAAGCCCAAAACTGGTTAAAAACTACCGGGCGATCGCAAATTGACGTATTCTTTTAGATTAGTCATTAGTGATGAGTTGGTTGTTAGTTCTGCTATTTTAACTAACAACTGACAACCGACAACTGACAACCGACAACCGATAACTGACAAATTATGATTGATAGTGAACTGGTGCGTAAAGTTGCTAATCTAGCTCGTTTAGAATTGACAGCAGATGAAGAAGCAAAATTTACTACTCAACTCGGTAGTATTCTAGATTATGTAGAACAATTAAATCAACTGGATGTCACCAATGTACAACCGACAACCAGAGCTATTGATGTGAGCAATGTCACCAGACAAGATATTCTCGAACCCTACTCTGATAGGAACAAAATTCTCAACAATGCGCCTCAACAAGAAGGTGATTTTTTCCGAGTTCCTAAAATTCTTAATGCGGATTAACTAAAAACGGACTGAACATATAGGAGATAGGAACAACTTTTTCCTTCTCCTCCAGCATATATGCAGTATAAAAGAGTAGAGACGCTCCAAGGAACGTCTCTACATCCCCGTAGGGACAGGGGATTAGGGGATTAGGTTTTTGGGTATGAAACCAATATAGCAGATGATTTTTGATTTGCCAAGTATTGAACAATAATTTTTTGTGTACTGGTATCAAAAATTGTAGGGATTGAAAATATTCTTTAATCAGTTCCTCCCCAAGTCCACAGGGGATTACCTTTTTTCATCCCTTGTTTGACCACTATCAAAGGATAATTATTAGGATCAAAGCCACCGGCTAAGTCAAGCATAAAATATACTTTACCTTTGACAAAATGCAGCCGCAAATAATTAGTAGTTCCAGTATATTTTTCCCCGTTTATCTTGGTTATGCCAGCAGAAGCAAAACATTTAGCATATTTGGGTTTTAATGTTCCTACCCATGTAGTGCTAAAGCTATTATTTGCAGTAACAGAAATATTATTTGCGTACTCACTCAAGTTTACATAACCGTCGGTAGCAAAACCACCTTCTCGATAAGGTTGGGCAGTTTCTGTGACAATAATTTTATCTGGACAATTTTGTTTTTGCTCGTTTTGACTATAAACTTTGAGTTCAATTTTAGTTGCTGCATTTTGCCCTTGAACCGAAGAGTAAGGGAGTAGGGAAAGTAAAATAATACTGATGCCTATGGTTAAAGATTGAGTGGGAATATTAGGCATATTAAATAACTTCATTATTGATATTTTCAGTATATCCTAAATTTAGTTAACTGGATTTTAGAAGGAAGAGTTAGCTTTACTGTCTAAAATTCCTTAACAATAATCGGTGCAGATGCAACATTATTATAATATGATTGTAAACAGGGTGTTTGAGGATTTTTAGAGGAAATTATTTTTTAGTGCAAAATTACTAACTCTCATACCATCTCTTTGTGAGGCTGCGCCAAATTTTTGAACTTTTCTCTCTGTGTCCTCTGTGTCTCTGTGGTTCGTTTATCTTAATTCAGCCCATCTTCATACAGAATTGGTATCAAGTTTTGAGTTAAAAATGGAGGTCAAGTAAATATCATGAGTAAAACATTAACAATTCAGTTATCAGATGAGTTAGAAGAAAAGTTATTAATTCAATCTAAAAAACTCAACTTATCTTTAGAGGAATTAATTTTACAATCACTAGCTAAATCAACAAAATTGATAGATAGTTATGAAGATGATCCTATTTTACCTTTATTGGGTACATTAAGATTTGAAAATTCTGATATTGGAGAAAATCATGATCATTATCTCACGGAAAGTTTACAACAGGAGTTAAAAATTGAGAAATAAAATTTTTATAGATACTGATATTTTTCAATTAAGTTTTGATTTTCTCCTTATTTTCCAGAGGAAAAACTGCATTGGAAAAATCAATAGTTTCACCAGCTATGGGTAAAAATTCATCATTGAGATTTTCACAAAATATAATTTCTACAACATCCAAATTATCATTTTCAGAAATTATAGCTTGATAAATAAAACCATCTTCTGATTTTTGAAAAGCATCATATAAATCAATATTACCAGAACGAAGATTTTTTAATCTGCTTTTTGACATGGGAGAATAAAGCCAAGTTTTATGATCTGGTGTTTCATCTATCCAAACAGCTAAAAAAATCTGTCCTGACGCATTTTGACAGCTAAATAAACAGGGAAAATCATAATATTCATAGATTTGAATAATTTCTAGGTTTACTAGAGGTGGATATTTTGGTAATAATTTCATAGATAATATTCATAATTGTAATTATACATAAGTCTCTATTTGCTATTCCATTTCTCTATAGTTGGTCTATATAACCAATTATCAATTTTTGCTTCACTAACAAAACCTTTTAATGAAGGATCTGGCCAAATGTGTAGTTTATCCAAGCACCCAACCTGTTGAGCAGCTATTTCAATATCGTTCCATTGTTTAATAAAAGTGTCTGCCCAAGATTGTCTACTCATAATTGATTTTGCAAAATCAAGACCAGCAGCTAACATTCTTTTGCCATTTGTTCCTCTAGCATTAATTGGTTCCCAAAAAATTACTTCTGGGTTAATTTTAATAAATTGTTCTAAGTTAAACTTAAAATTTTCTAAAGTCATCATAGGAGGAGTTGGAGCCATAGCTACATATAAACGACATTTGGCTTCATATCCTTTTTGCAATGCTTTGTATCTATCAGATGATAAAGGTGCTTGTGGTTCAATTTTTTTTAGTAATTCATCATCTATACAAGGAATACTCATCCCTAGAGATATGTTTGGATGAGTCAAAAGATCCAAATCATTTTGCCATAACAACCCACGAGTTAAAATTCTTACGTTTTTATTGTGTTTAATTAGAATTTCTAATGTTTTACGAGTAATTTCTGCTGTTTTTTTGTTTTGATATGGATCTGTTCCAGAGCAAAGTAAAATTACTCCCTTCCCGGAAGGTGTTTTTTCCCATTTCCTTTTTCTTGTTAATATTTGATCTAATTTTTCAGGAACTTCTTCCCTAATGAATAGATACTTACCCCAGTCTAACTGAGGATTTTCTACACCTTTTTGACGCAATTTTTTTTGTTGCGTTCTAATACTTGGCGTTGAAGGAACGTAGCAAAATGTACATCCATGTAAACAACCAGAAGCAATATTAACAACATAGTCACATAGACTTTTTTTGTTTAAAGCACTTTTTTGCAGTGGATTAATTATTTTTTCAGTTCCAGTAATCATGATTTTATTATATGTTTAGTTGTGTCTTAGAAATTATTTAGGATATATAACCACGCATATTAAATAAAATTGGTTGTGGTGATAGTTTAATTATATCCCCATTTTCTAATTTTTGACTATTTGTTTTTTTTCCTTTCCTAATGACTTCTATCTCTTTAGCTTTTCTTAATAAACTAAGATATTCAAAATACTGTTGTCTAGTTGCCGGATTTAGTTCCATTGTTTGATTGCATAAATCTTTAAAGTAAATTCCATCTGGATGACTTTGTATAATTTTATCTACATCTCTACTTAATCTATCAATACAAGATTTTTTACTATCTTGATTAATATCCAATTTTAAATCTAACTGATTATCCTCATAAAATAATGCTGCTTTAAATCCAAATCCATAAATATCATAGTGATATTGATAGTTTAAATTATTAAATTTCCAACTACCGTCTTTCATGACTTCTAACGCTCTTAAATGATTACATATATGAAATAAATAGTATAAAACTCTATCATTATTTTTAGGCATCATCGCAAAAGTAATTATTTTTTTTGCATCACCTTTATTTCTAAATAATCTCATGAATTCATTCCTGAATTCAGCTTGTTCTCCAAAAGTATCTAATGTTTTAAAATGATCGAGATCAAAATAGCCATCTGTTTCTAATACTTTTGCAAAAGTTTCCCTTGCTTGCCATTTTGGATCATAAATAAATCTTTTAATGAAATCAACCATAAATGTATAAATAATTTCTGATTTATTGAGACTATTTATTTTTCTAAAGCTCTTCATAGAAACATAAGACCAACCAAACGGGTCTAGAAAAAATAATGAATGTCCCTTTCTATTGTCAGCTTGAAAAATACAGTAATCTACTGTATTTTCAAACTTATCAGTAATAAACTCACATTGTTCTATTCTTTCTCCAACTTCACTTTTAAAAGTGTGTTGTTGTTGATCAGATAATTGCTCTAATCCCGCTTGAGACATTGCAATATTTTTCAAACATTCTAAATGCTCTTTCTTCTTATCTATAAAAATAAATTTAACATTTAAAGGATAAGTTCTTTTTGATTTTAAATAACCTTCTCGAACAGCATTAATTAAACGGATGGGTGAACCAAACCAAATACTATGCAAGTCTTTATCATTGTAAATACCCCCACCACAAAAACCATCAATGATAGTAAAATTTCTAACTCCTCCATACTGCCCAGCACTGTAAAGTGTATAAATTAAATCAGTTACATATTGTTCTATTAGTAGATGTTTTGTTTTTGTGTGTTCTTCTATATCAGGAATTTCTTGACCATCAGCCGACCATTTGGTATCAGAATTACTCACGATTGATTATCCTTTTTTATAGTTTGGTAATAATTATACAAATACAACTAGCTAGTGTGTATAAAAATTAAACTTTATTTGTATAGTTACTCTCTCCGCGCCTCTGCGTCTCTGCGTGAAAAAAGCCTCTTACCCAAATCAAACTGCCCACATCACAACCCCTAACGGTATCGTAATAAAAGCGATATTGGACAAAAATAAACAAAATATATGACCACCATAGACACCAACAAACACAAAAAAGCCAAAGCCCTCAAACCCGGAAGCGTGCGCCCTGCCAAAGAACTTTGTAGCGAATGCGGACTATGCGACACCTACTATATCCACTACGTTAAAGAAGCTTGCGCCTTCATCACGCAAAGAATAGATGAACTAGAAACCACCACCCATAACCGCCCCCGCAACCTCGAAGACGAAAACGAACTCTATTTTGGCGTACATCAAGAAATGATAGCCGCCCGCAAACAACAACCCATTGAAGGCGCACAGTGGACAGGAATAGTTAGTACCATAGCCATAGAAATGCTCAACCGGGGTTTAGTTGAAGGAGTCGTCTGTGTACAAAACACCAAAGAAGACCGCTTTCAACCCATGCCCATTATCGCCCGTACCCCAGAAGAAATACTAGCAGCCAAAGTTAATAAACCTACCCTATCCCCCAACCTATCCGTATTAGAAGAGATTGAAAAATCAGGAATGAAGCGGTTATTAGTCATCGGAGTAGGTTGTCAAATACAAGCATTACGCGCTGTTGAGAAAAAACTCGGATTAGAAAAACTCTATGTTCTCGGTACACCATGCGTAGATAACGTTACCCGCGCCGGACTGCAAAAATTCCTAGAAACCACCAGCAGATCCCCAGAAACAGTGGTAAGTTATGAATTTATGCAAGACTTCCGGGTACATTTTAAACATGAAGACGGTTCAGAAGAAAAAGTACCCTTCTTTGGCTTAAAAACCAACGTCCTCAAAGATATCTTTGCCCCATCCTGTATGAGTTGCTTTGATTACGTCAACTCCTTAGCAGATATAGTAGTCGGTTATATGGGCGCACCCTACCCCTGGCAATGGATAGTAGTCAGAAATGATACAGGCAAAGAAATGTTAGAATTGGTGAAAGACCAGCTAGAAACCCAGCCGGTCATGTCCGAAGGCAACCGTAAACCAGCAGTACAACAGGGTATTAAAGCCTATGATGATGCAGTAACTTTACCGATGTGGGTAGCGCAATTAATGGGAGTAGTGATAGATAGAATTGGACCAAAGGGTTTGGAATATGGAAGATTTTCTATAGATTCCCATTTTGCGAGAAATTATTTATATGTTAAGCGCAATCATTCTGAGAAATTAGCCGCGCACGTACCAGAGTTTGCCAAGCAGATAGTAGCACAGTATAAGTTACCGGAATAGATAGTAAAAACGTTCTAACGGAACGTCTCTACATTCTGTTTTATCAGATGTCTAATAGTGGTTAGGGATTTAGCGATACTAAATCCTTACCATTAACAAGACTTACGCAAAGGTAAGGGAAAATGGGCGTTGCATAAATGCGGGATGTTTTTTGAGTGTAGAGACGAGAATCCCTACCTATGGAACGTCTCTACAAGGGTTTTGAATATATGCAAAATTGTTTTCATCCCCAAACAAAATCAGCAATGCCGGAAAATGAATTGCTCCAGGACGCAGATTTCACAGAGGAATAAGACTTTGGGAGCAGTGCTAAACCCCTACAATAAATGTGTTTTTTATAGGTATACATATAACTGTAGCTAGGATGATTAGGAAATTATTGATCCTTAAAACCTGATCCTACCAAGGATTTCAGTCTTGGTTCCTGCATCCTCAAAAGCAAATGCTCACTTCACGCGCAAAGGATATAATTCCAGAAATCTTCGCACCATGATTTTAGATTTTGGCAATTTGGCAGATAACTATTTTAATTTCCAGCTTTAATGGAATATCAACAGGGTAAACCAGAGTGTTGAGAAGTTATTGATGTGGGGATTGAACCTAGCACTAGATACTTCTAGACCCAAGGAGAAGCGATAGATGCGGTGGTGTCAAATCAGGGAAAGATTACCAAATTAAATTCATAGCCATTTTTCACAGCTTAACTACTACTGGCTAGGAAGCACTACAAAATTTACGGTATTTGAATTAACCGTTTATAAATTAAGACACAGACTAAATTTGTACAATTATTAAACTGTACGAAGACAAACTAGACTAAAAATAGTGGAATGATAAAAAAGTATGAAAAGTATGAAAAAAAAGTGAATAATTTAATTTTTAATCCCGTAGCATTTGGGAAATAATAGCATCAGCTTGCAATCTTTTATAAGTCAAATGGACTAAATTAGCTTCATCGGATTGGCCACAAACATAGCAAGCTAGGCTGAGAGCATCTAATAACATTAAGGTAGTAATACCCTCTGCTGCTAAAGAGGAAATATATTTAGACACACCTTTGGCACAACTTTCTGCGGGCATGAGTACGAGTAACAACCGTAAACAATCTGCGGATGTGATTAAACCATCTAATTCATGGGTTTGGGTGGCTAATTGTACAATCCCCAAAACGATTTGATTGGGGGAGATTCCTTCTTTCATAAGCAAAATAAAGAAGGATGTTAAATGACATGGGGTGCTGTGATCTAGTTTGATATTCATAGTGCTTATTAAATTCAGTGTAACAATAATCGCAATTTTTTTCGCTAATCCGGAAAAATTTGAGAAAATTTTTTTGTTTTTTTTCTTGTATTTTTGTGGGATTCTAGACCCTTTTAGCAGATGTTACTCATTTTGTCAACCTGAGTTCTGATTAATTCTTGGACACTGACCAAGGCGCGGTTTAATTCATGATTCCGTGTCCCTTGATGTTGTAAATAAGCCAATTGTTCCTCTTCAATCATTTTTACGTCTTGTATGACTAGGCCGTCGAGTAATTTTTGCGCCGCACCAAATAGGCTGTTTTTGATGAACTTTCTAAACCAAATTGGTAGCTTGTGTAACCGCCAAAAGGCATTTAAGGATGTAAAGTGAACTAAATAAGCTTTGGTATGAGTCTGATTGATGGGGGATAGTAAACAGTAAATTTTAAAATCTTGACCCAATGTTGATACCCAGTGAGGATAAATGTAAGTTACATCTAATGGTTCTGGATGTAGAGACCTCAAACCGGGAAAAAATAGTTGCGAAATTGACCAAATTTTATCTATGCGATAATAACTTTGGGCTGTGTAATGGGCATGAACTTGGCTGTGATCTTCGTCAATGGTTTCCAGTGATGCTGTTGCCCATGCTTGTAAATCTTGATGCAAGTGTCCATGGTACATATCCATGAGATTTTCGATGAGGTAGGAATAATGGGCTTGACACTTGATGACAGAAACGGTAGCAATATAGTTTAGGTGATCCCATTCTGGTAAATTCAAGGGTTTCGCTGTTGGTTCACCGTCTCCCGGATACAACCAGATAAAACCGTCTTGTTCTTGGACTGGATACGCACTAATTTGACAAGTTGGCAATTTTTGATTGGTAGCTAAATAGGGAACTTGAGTACATTTGCCTAGTTCATCAAAACGCCAACCATGATAGGCGCATTCTAAATCATTGTTAATTACTTGACCGTGAGTGAGTTTAACTTGCCGATGGGGACAACGATCTTCTAGGGCGTGAACTTTGCCTGTAGAGTCTCGATAAAGAGCGATCGCTTGTCGCCAAAGGGTAATTCCTAAAGGTTTATTTGTAACTTCACTACTGCGGGCGACTACATACCAATGATGAGGGTTTATACCCAATTTTCTCACGTCTCGACTTTGGACGACAGGATTAAAAGGTAAGTTAGAATCTGGCATTTTTGGTAGCATAAGGGTAGATTAAAGCAGCGACTATATTATTAAAAAAGAATCTGTATGGCAAGCTACTTAGAAACCCAATCTTCAGATGAATTGGTGGAGGAAATTATTCAAGAAACCACACCACCAAATCATGTTCAAATAATTGAAAATGTGATTGATACCTTAGCACAAGATGATAGTGCGATGGTGAGTCATGGAGCCGAGGGTGGATATCTGTGGAAATTTCAATATGGCAGTGTGGAAGTATTCGTACAGTTAACGGGAATTACGGATGAAGATACGATCACTGTTTGGTCTGCGGTGCTGAAGTTACCAGCAAAAGATGAACCTCGATTGATGCGATATCTGTTAGAGTTAAACTGTGTCAGTACCTTTGAGGCGCGATTTGGCATTATTAATAATCAAGTCGTTGTTATTTGTACACGCACCTTAGCAGAGTTGTCTCCTGGTGAAGTTTCCCGTATTGTGACTATCGTTGCTACTATCGCTGATGATAATGATGAATATCTGCAATCGGAGTTTGGAGGAGTTTAGGAGCTTAATAGACCTGTCCGAAAATTAAATATGCGTTACTTGCAACTTTTGTAGAGACGTTCCATGGCTAGGGATCTTTGTCTCTACAATTTTTACAGGAGAGGTCTCATAAATTGGTTAGCAACGTTAAAAAAGATAAACTTTCCCAAATTCCACAAGATTGCTATATATTTATGGGGTAAGATTAGTTGTCTGTCCGTTGCCAAAAGCTGTTACTATATGTCCAAAACTTACACCGTAGAAATCAACCACGAAGGTAAAAAATATACTCTCCAAGTTCCCGAAGGTGAACCAGTTTTATCAATAGCTAACAAAGCAGGTTTAGAATTACCTGCTTCCTGTCATGCTGGAGTTTGTACCACTTGTGCGGGTTTAATCTTAGAAGGAAGTGTAGATCAAAGTGAGGGTATGGGTGTAAGTCCAGAATTGCAAGCACAAGGCTATGCGCTTCTATGTGTTGCTAAACCATTATCTGATTTAAAGATTGAAACAGGTAAGGAACAAATAGTTTATGAACACCAATTTGGGAAGGCATAGGTAACTGTATTCTCAAAATTATAAATATAAAGGATGGTGGACGATGACAACTCACTTTATTACTGCTGAAATCGAATTACAAGAAACTCCTACAGAATTGGAAAAAGCTATTACAGCAGAATTACAAAAACAAGGTGAACCTCTGCGTTGGGCTATTACTGCTGTTAACAAACAAGAGGACACTGCAACAGTAGAAGCTGTTGTTACAACTGCAAGTCTTGATTAATTAAGTAATAATTAGAGTTTGCACCAAAAAGTTATCTGTGAGGGCTAGGAGTTCAGGAGTCATATCATGTCCGGTGGAATACTTATCATATCTTTTGGGGCTGGTAATGGGTAGTTGGTAATTGGGAAAAAATAATTATTACCCAAAAATTTATATTGTAAGTGATTGCCCGGACTTGATATCAGAAGTGATAAAGGGAGTGAAAAACATTTTTACCCTCTTTTTTATGAGCCGCAAATCTTGGTTTTATGAAACTTTTGGGTTTTTTCAGCAACCCCTAATTAATAGAGAGCGATCGCCAATTTTTTGTCACAATTATCATCGGATTTTAAACGCCCCAACCTTGATTTTCACAAACAATATTTCGTGTGAAAATTTGTTCAAATTTGCCTGATTTACGGTTAGCCCTCCAAGCTTTTTTAATATTTTTGAAATATTCAGTCTCTTGATATTTAATAATTGCAGTTATTTCAGGATCTCTGACCCCTTTTATCAGACAAAAACTATTAATTCCTTCTGATTTATTTAGTTTAGGTAAGTTTAGTACATCTATAACTTGATGATTGTTTATTCCATATTTATCTCTAGTGATAATTTGAAACCACAACATTTCTTGGTTTTTTTTCACAACATGACTAATACTATATAATATATTACTATAAGAATCACCAACAATCCAACCGCCAACATCCTTTAAGTCTTTAGGAAAATTTGTACGGTCGTAGCGTAACCCAATATAGTTGGAATTATCTGATTTGATTTGTGCAAGTTGAAGATCATTAAATTTTGTTTCAGCATTGGCTATATTAGTGGTTAATCCAACGGTCAGTAATGTGGAAAGTATGATAATCTTATATCTCAATTGCAGCATTTTATTTCCTCTTGTGTGAATGAAATTGTTATTAGTTGATAGAAATTTCCTCCTAATTTATATACAAAACCTGTTCCGAAAACTCCTGATTTTGTTGGAGATTAGCACTGATCATTGACTATGCACAAACCATATACCGTAATTTTAATTATTCCCACAGGCATAGGAGCAGCAATTGGCGGTTATGCTGGTGATGGCTTACCAATAGCTAAACTGATATCACAGGTGTGCGATCGCTTGATTACTCACCCCAATGTTATGAACGCCGCCAGTTTATACTGGAATATTCCCAACGCTTTCTATGTGGAAGGTTATGGTTTAGATAAATTTGCGGCTGGAGAATGGGGTTTACGTCCTGTTCGTAGTAATAGAGTAGGTTTACTTTTAGATCAGGGGATCGAACCGGAATTAATGCTACGACACTTGCAAGTAGCGGATGCAGCCAGAGCCAGTTTAGGATTAAATATTACCAATCACGTAATTACAGATGCTCCCCTAAACGTAGAATTACGCACTTCATCTTCTGGTACAAGTTGGGGAACAATTGGGAATCCTGACAGTTTACTACGGGGTGCTGATAAATTAATTAAAGAAGAACGAGTAGAAGCGATCGCAGTTGTTGCTCGTTTTCCCGATGATATGGACAAAATCGCCCTGGAAAACTATCATCAAGGTCAAGGAGTAGACCCCCTAGCCGGTGCAGAAGCCGTCATTAGCCATTTATTAGTCCGTACCTTTAAAATTCCTTGCGCCCATGCTCCTGCCCTTGCCAGCACCCCACCAACCCCCAATTTATCCCCCCGTGCAGCAGCCGAAGAAATAGGTTATACTTTCTTACCCTGTGTTTTAGTTGCCTTGAGTAGCGCTCCCCAATTTATCCTGAATAGAGAAGTCCACAATACTTTATTTTCCGATATTTGGGCAGATCAAATAGATGCTGTAGTTATTCCTGCCACCTCCTGTGGAAGTAGTGCTTTATTAAGTCTGAGCAAAAAAAAATGTCAAATAATTACAGTTACAGAAAATCAAACTTTGATCAAAGTTTCTGCTCCCATGTTAAAAATTCCCACCTTACAGGTAAACTCATACTTGGAAGCCGTAGGCGTATTAGTAGCCCTTAAAGCAGGTATTAACCCTTCTACACTATTATAGGAGGAAGCAGAAGACAGAAGGTAAAAGGCAGGAGTTTTATGAATCAAATATTATTCCTATAGTTAAGAATGTAAAATAAAAATTTTACTTACCAACCCTTCGACTAAGCTCAGGGCAAGTTACCAATTACCAATTACTTATCGAAATATTACCGTGATTGAACAACAAAATCAAGAACCAGAAATTCCCTATCTTACCCGTACCCAAGTATTAGTAGCCATGGGTGTAACAGCAATTATTCTGTGGATAGTTGCCAAATTATGGTTGCGTTGGGGTAACGTCATACTTTTTAAGTGGTTTTGGAATGAACAACACTTACTATTAGGAATTACTTTAGGTGTAGCCATTACCGTATTAAGTGGTTTAGCTTATCGCCTTTCTCTTCCTTATCGTAAAAGTGCAGACTATTATCTAGAACTGGTACTCAAACCTTTAGCTTTACCAGACTTAATCTGGATAGGATTATTACCGGGTTTAAGCGAAGAATTATTATTTCGAGGTGTCATGCTACCCGCTTTAGGTGGAGATTTTATAGCTCTAATAGTATCAAGTCTTTGTTTTGGAGTCTTACACCTGAGTGGTTCTCAACAATGGCCTTATGTAGTTTGGGCAACTATGATAGGGATGATTCTCGGTTATGGCGCTCTATTAAGTGGCAATTTATTATTACCAATAGTTGCCCATATCGTCACAAATTTATTGTCCAGCTATTTATGGAAAACCCAAAAACTTTAGATATAGCTGGATAATAGCGATCGCTGTTAACCATTAAACCATTGTGAAATTAGCCGTGGTTAAAACTCCTGTTAAACCTGTGATTTCAATAATGCTATCAGCTTGAGGATTAAAGCCAGCTATTGCATTATTAATAGCCACAAAAGTTCTTTGTCCAAAACTAAATTGAGC
>JBJTUF010000332.1:0-4137 GCA_046080565.1 Cuspidothrix sp.
CCATTACCAATTTTTCATAACAATTTATCTTCAAAAGTCATGAATTCCGAATCAAAACTTTCTCAAACAGCCAATTCGTCTTTTTCAATGGACGATTTTGCTAAAGCACTGGAAAAACACGATTACCAATTTCAAAAAGGCCAACTTGTACGTGGCAAAGTGTTCCAAATTGACCACAATGGTGCTTATGTTGATATTGGTGGCAAATCGTCTGCATTTCTCCCCCACGATGAGGCTTCTTTGAGAACAGTAACTGATTTATCGGAAGTATTACCGATAAATGAGGAACTAGAGTTTTTAATTATTCGGGATCAGGATGCAGACGGTCAAGTTACCATTTCACGCAAGCAATTGGAAGTTCAGCACATTTGGGAAAAAGTTTTAGTAATGCAGGAGAATTCCCAAACCGTACAAGTACGAGTAACTGGTATTAATAAAGGTGGTGTCACTGTTGATCTTCTTGGTTTACGGGGTTTTATTCCGCGATCGCACCTAGCCGAACGTGATCACCTAGAAGCACTCAAAGGACAAACTCTCACTGTCGGTTTTATAGAAGTTAATCTTGAGACTAAAAAACTCGTTCTTTCCCAACGTTTAGCGACTCGTTCTAGCAGTTTCAGTTTATTAGAACTAGGTCAACTAGTAGAAGGCAAAGTTACCGGCATCAAACCTTTTGGCGTATTTGTAGATTTAAATGGTGTCAGTGCCTTATTACACATCAAACAAGTCAGCCAAAAATTCATTGATTCTTTGGATAAAGTCTTTCAAATCGGTCAACTAATTAAAGCCGTAATTATTGACTTAGACGAAGGTAAAGGTAGAGTCGCTATTTCCACAAGAGCTTTAGAAAACTTCCCTGGAGAAGTTGTAGAAAACTTTGCCGAAGTCATGGCTTCAGCAGAAGCTCGTGCTAATCGTGCAGCTAATAAAACGGCTGAATAAGTAATAGGGAACAGGGAACAGGAAGATAAAAATATTCTTCATTCTTCATTCTGAACTCCTGAACTCCTAAATTCTTACCCAAAATTTAAAAACCCCCAAGTAATATCCCTACCTGGGGGTGGTAACTGAAAGTTATCAATTTTCAGTGTTGTTTCACAACTTCCGCCTCAATTAATTTCCGGTTACTGTAAATTTATTCTTTAAGTCGTGGTGTTTTACCGCTAAACTACCAGCCCAAAATAAAGATTTAGAACCCTGATCAAGATAGTGATTTCCAATCTAAAATCCAAAATTGAAAGGACCGGACAAGATTTGAACTTGTGTCCCGCAAACATTGATTTACAGAATTTGTAGCAGAAAGTGAAGTTTAAAATTGAGCTTAGAGCAATAGCTTAAATCTGAATTTGATTCTAAATGTGTCAGGAGTGCCTTTACCATTTGACTATCCCCCGGTTTAAATTAAGTCGAGGGAGTAGGAATCGAACCTACAAATTCTCCTATAGACACTGAAACTAAATTTGCGCTCTCAATCTATTCTAGCGGAAATTTGATGGTGCAAACAAATAACCAAAAATTGATCTTGCCACTTGGTTTTGTTGGGTAACTTCTAAACTGTTTGCTTGTTCTCTGGCAAAAATTACTTCTTGCATCAGTCTATCTACTCTTCGCAATAATTCGTTTTGTCTAGCTTGAGAAATTGCTCCAGAAAATTTCACAGTTCGCCAAGTTCCTTCCGGTATATCTTCCGAAGATTCTTTCACCTGTGCAGGATGTTCTTTTGTCGCTTCATACAGTACCACAGGTTTAACTATTCTTTTGGTTTTGGTAGTGAATTTTGGTTCAGTGGCAAAGCATTCTTGCTGTTGATCATACACCCAAAAATCACTATTATCTAGAACTGGTAAGGTAGAAATGAAATTTTTGATATCCACTAATTGCTTTTCTAAAAATAGCAAATAGGAAACAGGTACTTCTCTTAAAATTGTTGTTCCATCAACTACTATATCTGCTTTAGCTTGAGAGTTAGCCCAGTCTTGGGTAGCGCATAGATTGAATAATTCTGCACAAGCTTTCTCATATTGACTCAGCAAGTCTTCTGCTTTCATTTGTAATGTCTGATTTTCTGGAGGATACACATAACCATCTTCCGCAACAGGCTGAAATGTACGTGAAATCCCCTGAAACATAGGTGTTTTTTGGATCAGTTGATAAATAGCAGTTTTCGCTTTAGTGCTATTAGCTTTTACGGTTTGTAAAACAGCTATAACTTGATTTAGTTTCAATTTGATATCCTCCTGATCATTAGGATTTGCTAAAAACATTTTTACTACATAACGGTGAGCAAGATACGCATCTCCCAAGATTTATTATAGTTACAAGATATACTTCGTCAAACTAAAATACTGATATATTACACTAGAAACATTATACTACATAAGTGGTTAATTTTGTGGCTATTTATTCAAATCCGCTAAAATAATTAAATTGAGTAATAGAACTGCTAAATATGGATAATATACCGCAAAATCAGTCTAACTCAGAAGCCGGGGGCGGTTTACCTGTAATTCAATATTGGGTAGAAAAAACCCTCTCACCCCAAGGTTTAAAATTATGGCAAACTCTCAATCATAAAAGTGCGTGTTTATCCTGTGCTTGGGGTACAGGCGGACAAAAAGGAGGGTTTGTCAATGAAGCGGGAGAATATTTACAACGTTGTGCTAAAAGTGTAGAGGCTATCTCTGCGGAATTGCAACCAGGAATTAAACCAGATTTTTTTCAACAATATAATATTAGTGAATTACAAAAACTCACATCTCAAGAATGTGATAATTTAGGCAGACTTAGTTATCCTCTCATTCTCAGATCGGGATCATCCCATTATGAACGCATAAGTTGGGAAGAAGTTTATCAAATTGCGACTACAGCTTTTCAACAACCAGCAGAAAAGATTGCTAGTTATAGTTCGGGACGTTCTTCTAATGAAGCTGCTTATTTATTACAATTATTGATGCGATCGCTCGGTAGTAATAATCTAGCAGACTGTTCTGATTTATGTCACGCCCCCTCAACAGTAGGGTTAAAAAAAGTTTTTGGTTCAGGTACATCAATGGTAAGTTTAGAGAACCTAAAACACAGTGATTGTGTAGTTTTAATTGGTTCTAACGCACCAGCAAATCATCCGCGTTTGATGAACGAATTAATCAAATTGCGAGAACGCTGTGGAAAAGTAATTATCATTAACCCCCAAATAGAAATCGGTTTAGTTAAATTTGCCTCTCCTGCATTTCCCATCAAATCATTACTTACAGGTGGTTCAGATATATCGTCATTATATTTGCAACCGATTCCTGGTAGTGATGTAGCCTTATTTGTAGGCTTACAAAAATCATTAATTGAACAGAATTTAGTTAACAAAGAATATCTGCAATCGTATACAAACAACTGGGAAGAAATTTTAGATTACGCCCAAAATACACCTTGGGAAAATATTACTAACACCTGTGGAATATCCCAAGAAGAAATTACCGCCACAGCTTATTTAATCGGTAAATCAGAAAAAGTAGTTTTTGCTTGGGCAATGGGTATAACCCAACAAGCAGACGCAGTTGATAACATATTTAGTATAGCAAATACAGCCTTAATTACAGGTAACGCCGGAAAAATTGGTGCGGGAACAATGCCCATTAGAGGACATTCCAATGTCCAAGGCTTTGGTTCAATGGGTGTGACTGTTCACTTGCGGGAAGAAATCAAACAAGCACTATCCAAACTATTAGGAAACCCCCTCAGTGAAACTCGTGGTTATCATACCCGTGATTTAATAGCAGCAGCAGGAAATGGGAAAGTAGATACTCTCTTTTGTTTAGGGGGAAATTTATATGCAGCTAACCCTGATTTACAACAAGCAAAAAAGGCATTATCACAAATAGAAACTATATTTTATGTGTCTACCAAACCTGACGGGATGACAAAAATAGTTAAAATGCAGACAGAATAAGCCTCATAGCTCTCTCACCGCGTTGATAATACTTCCGCTTATTAGGAGATAATCTTAATAATTCTCTAACTAATTCCCGACAATTATCTATAAAATCAACCCAAGTTTGGGCATATAATCCAATATAAAAGCTACTATGTCTTCTTTCTTTACGACCATATTCCTTCACTCGACCCACATATTTTTGGATACCTTTG
>JBJTUF010000333.1:0-17361 GCA_046080565.1 Cuspidothrix sp.
CTGCAAATCTCTCTGTCTTGAGAGCGATTGCTCTGAATATACTCCGGCGAAATGGTCATGCTTCCATTACGATCGCTCAAAGATTTCTCTCCCATGATATTGACAAACTCCTTCTCCTTATGGAATGAAACAGCCCTGCCAACTAAAGCGACTCCTGCTAAGTTACCTCTGGATAAAGATAACAAACCCATTGCCCATTTTGCCCAGCCAGGAGAGTTATCATCTTCTGTGGTAGAATGGGTATTAACGTTAACTTTTTTTCCTGTTAATTTTTCATTGATTTGATTGGTAACTTGATTGTAGGAAGCACCATATTGGGCAGCAGAATTAGATAATTCTCTAAATCCTGCGTTCATGTCTTTTTCAGCAGTTAATGTCCAAGCGGAAAATTTATCGGCGATATATTGTTCAAATGCTTTTTGGAGGGCAATGTTAAAAGCGTCGCGTTTTCCACTGCTTAAAAAATCAAACAAGTTTAATTCTGGTTGATAGCGTAAGAAATCATTTTCAAAGGTATTACCTAAGTTTAAAACGTAGCTGCGGAAAGATTCGGAAATTCCTCGCGCTTGGTTATCTCTGGTATTGATAATTTCTTTTTGAAATTGATCACGAATATTGTTGAGTTTGGTAAATTCAGGTTCTACGGAATCAACTCGTTTTTGCAATTCATTTACATCTTGATCTAGTAAAGGAATACGTCTGTTAATAGCTTCTAAGGTATGGTTTACTGCTTGTCTTGCTAGGGTTCTGACTTGACGTAATTCAGCGATCGCTCTTTCTCTCGTCAAAAAGGTATTTAACGCCCCCATAAACTCAGGAAAACCTGTGTTACTTAAATCAGCTTGGGGATTTTTTAATCTGCGTCTGAGTGCTTGAATTGAAGAAAGTTCAAACACTCTTTCATCATAAATATCCTGTCCATCTACATAACAATATTCCGCCAAATTGGCTTTAAATACTTGTCGCAGTCGAGTTTCTGCTGCTGTTAACTCTTCCACATCATCAGGATCAATTAATGATTCTTTTACCTGATCCCAAGCATTGACTAAGAAGAAAACCGATAAACCTCGTCCTTTGATATAATTCTCTAAATACCTTCTTTCACCTAAAGTACAAGCTTAAGAAGCACGCATGACAAACAAAATTGCATGACAGTTATTCACATATCCTAAAGATAACTCATTTCGAGCTTCTGTATCATTCAACCCAGGACTATCAACTATTTCAATGCCTTTTTCTAGTAAAGTTAAAGGATACTCAACTACTGCATAATCAACATCAGGAAAGGCTTGTTTTTGTTCCTGTTCTAATTTCTTGGCTTCGGCTGGATCAATGGTATATTTATATTTAAAACTTTGAAAATCTAACTGTTGGGGACTTTTGCCATCATTAAAATGAATAGTAACTTTTTTTTCTGGCCCATAGCGTAAAATTGTTAAGACGGCGGTACAGGGATTTACGTCACTGGGTAATAAATTCTCACCAATTAAAGCATTGAGAAAGGTACTTTTACCCCGTTTCATATCACCTAATACTAATAACCGAAATACACAGCGACTGAGATTTTTACTAGCAGCAGTAATATCTTCAATATCTCTAGTTAAACTCAATTTGCCAGAGGAACTATCCCCAGCTAATTCTGCCTGATTAATAATCTCCGCGATTCTGCTTAAAGAAAAAGAAATTTCTGAACGAACTTGAGAAACCCGTTCTAAATCATTGATAAATCTATCCGTTCCCATTTGATAATTCATGGTGATGACGCTTTATTTAATGTTCTTGAATTTTGACTCTAGAAAAAGTTTATAAATCAGGAAAGCCAAAGCCCCAAAAATCACAATTCCGGCTAAAGTTGAAGCCACTCGCACTGCAACGATAGTAGCAACAGCTAAACCAAAAAGTTTTCCGCCGAGAATTACTTTTCTTAACCAAGGTTTTTGTTCTGGTTGGAGTTTTTGAGTTTCATAGAAAGGCGCATCCAGAGAATTTATTTGATCATCCATTTCTCGTAGTCGCTTTTCTACCTGGCGTTGAATTTCTTGATTATGTTCATGGGGAGATTTCATCAGGGTTCACCTTGTTGAGAACATGATTAAGTCTATTGTATGTTAATTTACGTCACGTGTTGACAACAAGAGTAAAATCACTGTTGCACTTTCATAGCTGGCCTACAAACTAGACCAGATAACCATGACTGCATCCATTTGAGATTCAATGTTATTAATGTGCTTTTCGGAAATTGTCCCCCAAAAGATAGAAAACCAATAGCAATAGGATTTCGTTAAATGTCAAAATTTAATTGGGAATAATTCAGGTAGATTCAAGATGGATATCAAAAAAGGATTTATTGGCACGATTGGCAATACACCACTAATTCGCTTAAACAGCTTTAGTAAAGAAACAGGTTGTGAAATCTTGGCCAAGGCGGAATTTCTTAATCCTGGTGGTTCGGTAAAAGATCGTGCTGCACTGTACATTATCGAAGATGCAGAAAAAAAAGGACTCCTCAAACCTGGTGGTACAGTGGTGGAAGGAACTGCGGGGAATACAGGAATTGGACTGGCGCATATCTGCAATGCTAAAGGTTACAAATGCTTGATTTTTATTCCCAATACCCAATCTCAAGAAAAAATTGATGCTTTGACTACCTTGGGTGCAGAAGTTCGTCCTGTTCCTGCTGTACCTTACAAAGATCCGAATAATTACGTTAAACTATCTGGTAGAATTGCGGCGGAAATGGAAAACGCCATTTGGGCTAATCAGTTTGATAATTTGGCCAATCGTGTGGCACATTATGAAACTACAGGTAGAGAAATTTGGCAACAGACCGACGGTAAAATAGATGGTTGGGTAGCGGCCACTGGTACAGGCGGTACTTATGCTGGTGTATCCATGTATCTAAAAGAAAAAAATCCCGCGGTTAAATGTGTCGTTGCTGATCCTTTAGGTAGTGGACTATATAGCTATATCAAAACTGGGGAAATAAAAACCGAAGGTAATTCTATTACTGAAGGTATTGGTAATAGTCGCATTACCGCTAATATGGAAGGCGTACCTATTGATGATGCTATCCAAATTGATGATACTGAAGCCTTGCGTGTGGTTTATCAACTATTAAAAAAAGATGGGTTATTAATGGGTGGTTCAACGGGAATTAATGTCGGTGCGGCGGTAGCTTTGGCTAAACAATTGGGACCAGGACATACTATTGTGACGATCTTGTGTGACAGTGGTTCTCGCTATCAATCACGGATATTTAATAGTGAATGGTTAGCAAGTAAAGGATTGATGCTGGGTTAAAAATATATCCGACTTCTTAAGGAAGTCGGGGATCTAGTATGGCTATAGGTAAATAATTTAGGAGTAAATTTTTATGTCTTTAACATCAGAAATTATCGTTGACTTTTGCGATGTTAGTTTCCAAATTAATCATCATTCTTTATTATCACATTTAAACTTGAGTATTTATCGAGGTGAAGCACTGGTTTTATTAGGAAGGAGTGGTAGTGGCAAAACCACAACTCTAAAATTAATCAATCATTTACTTGTTCCCACCCAAGGACAAGTTTTAATTAAAAATATTCCCACCACTCAATGGGATGTCATTAAATTGCGAAGGCGGATCGGTTATGTCATTCAAGATACAGGTTTATTTCCTCATTTTACCATCGCTGAAAATGTGGGACTTGTACCATCATTAGAAAAATGGCCAGCCCAAAAAATTCAAAATAGAGTCTATGAAATGTTAAACTTAGTAGGTTTAGAACCTGACAAATTTGCCCAACGTTATCCCCATCAACTATCAGGAGGGCAACGTCAAAGAGTAGGAGTTGCTAGGGCTTTAGCCGCAGATCCACCTATACTATTAATGGATGAACCTTTTGGCGCTCTTGATCCTATCACTCGCTTAGAATTACAACAACAATTTCAATATTTACAACAACAATTAGGAAAAACCGTGATTTTTGTTACCCATGACATTCAAGAAGCCTTCTTTTTAGCTTCCAAAATTGGTTTAATGTATGAGGGAAATTTAGTTGCTTTAGGTACAAGAAGAGAATTTATTCAATCTGAACACCCTGAAGCAAAGGCTTTTTTAGATTGTTTAAATACCTTGAAAAATTGCGAAGAACTGAGTTAATTAAAAATTAAAAAACGATGTTTTTATTCAAGTATGCTTCAGAAATTATCCTCCGCAGTGGCGAACATTTAATATTAGTAGCTATAGCCATGATCGTGGCCATTTCTGTTGGTATTCCTGTAGGTATTTTCATCACGCGCAAACCAAAACTAGCACCTCCTATTTTGGGTTTAGCAAATGCCATTCAAACTATTCCCAGTTTAGCCATATTTGGTTTTTTAATTTCCGTGCCATTTTTAGGAGGAATTGGCAAAAATCCCGCCATAGTTGCTTTAACTCTCTATGCTTTATTACCCATAATTCGTAATACTTATATAGGAATTAATGGTATAAATCCAGCCATTAAAGAAGCTGGTATAGGCATGGGAATGACAGATCAAGAATTATTATTAAAAGTCGAAATTCCCCTAGCTTTAGGAGTCATTTTAGCAGGTGTCAGAGTGGCAACTGTGATATCAGTAGGAATTGCTACTATTGCTGCTGCTGTTGGTGGTGGTGGGTTGGGAGTATTTATTTTTCGGGGTATTTCTACAGTTAACAATGAATTGATTTTAGCAGGGGCAATACCCGCAGCTTTAATTGCTTTAGGTGCAGATTTTGGCTTAGGATTTTTAGAAAAAAGTCTCACAAAACAAACAAGAAGTAAATATAGAGTTGGTTTAATTGTAGGAACAATTATTGTTATATTGGGAATAATTATATTTAACCTTCAGCAACCGCAAGTAACCATTACTATCGGATCAAAAAACTTTACTGAACAAGTAATTTTAGGAGAAATATTAGCCCAACACATAGAAAATAATACTCAATTAAAAGTAGATCGTAAATTTAATTTAGGTGGTACATTTATTGCCCATGAAGCAGTGAAAGCGGGTAAAATAGCGGGTTATGTAGAATATACTGGTACTGCATTCACCGCAGTTTTAAAGGAAAAACCTATTACAGATCCGCAAATTGTTTATGAAAAAACTAAACAATCATATCAGGATAAATATAAATTAACTGTTATGCAACCTTTAGGTTTTGAAAATACTTTTGCAATGATTATTCGTGGAGAAGATGCGAAAAAATGGCAAATTAAAACACTTTCAGAAATTGGTAAATATAGTCCACAAATGCAAGCAGGTTTTGGTTATGAATTTTTAGAACGTGCTGATGGTTTTCCAGGTTTATCTAAAACTTATGGCTTAAAATTTGCGAATATTAAACAAATGGAATTAGGGTTAATGTATCAAGCATTAAAGGAAAAACAAGTAGATTTAGTAGCTGCAAATTCTACAGATGGTTTAATTCCCATGCTAGATTTAGTAATTTTAGAAGATGATAAAAAGTATTTTCCTCCTTATCAAGCTGTACCTATTTTCAATCAAGAAATATTACAAAAATATCCTGAGTTGGTAACAACTATTAATCAATTAGGAGGTAAAATTTCCACCACAGAAATACAGCAGATGAATTATCAAGTAGATAATCAATCTCAAGCAGTGGAAAAAGTTGTCAGCGAGTGGTTAAAATCTAAGAAATTATGATAAATACTATGGATTTTGTGTTAATTTTTGTAAACTTTGTTTAAGTTCTTGTAATATCAAATTAAGCTGTGATTTGTTCATTGCTTAAATTATTCCTCATAGTTGTCTAATTAAAACTAAAATGGCAATTTTATTATATCAACAAAAAAGAATTGGTATAGGTCAATTTTCCTATATACCAACCTAGCAAAAATTGATAAAAAATTGATATTTAGTATTAGTTATTTACCATCCCCAAGTACCAGGTTCTCCTTTAAATGGTCCAACAATATCACTGGTTATCCATCCTCCATAAAAACCACCAGCTTGAGGAATAACTAACTCATCATTAACATAACAAGCATCCATTAGACCAGGGTAAAAACTATAATGTTCTTGAAGGGATGTAAAGTTAGGAGTAAATTGAATATATTTCCAAGCTGCATTATTGACATATTTATCACCAATGGAAATATCATAATATTCACAGAGTCCTTTCCATTCACACATACTTTTTTTGGATGTAGCTATTAAATATTCTGTTTTAATATCTGAAGCAGGAATGTAATAACCTGGAGGATGACTGGTTTCTAATACTCTTTTTGCTTGGGTTGTTTCTGCTAAAACAATACCGTTAAAAATTATTTTGATATGTTTTTCGGTATCTTGTAAAATTGCGGGACGAGGATAATTCCAAACTGATTCTTGTCCTGGTTGTGGAAGGATGGGTTGAGGTTTCATCGTTAATTCATTATTATAATAATTATTGTTCAATCATATCACTTTTTCGTAGGTACTGTTATAGTGAATTGAGGTTTATTAAAAAAATTATTAAATTTAGATTCAATTAAACTAATGGGAAAAAATATTCCGGTTTTTTTAGTAGTAGGATTGAGAGTTTTAAAAACCCTATCCCAAAAGCTATGAATACCATAATTACCCCTAAAGCTAGTATGATGAAGATCATGAAAATCTGAAGAAATAAAAAATATTGATAACGAACTATGACCCTCTAAATTATAAATATTACCAATCAAAGTCCATGCACATAGCTGAGTAATATCATATCCGAATATCAAAACAGGCAAAACATCAGTGATGGTGACAATAATATATTCAATTAAGCTTTTGTGACCAGCTACAAAACTTGATGAATCTTGAAATTCATGGTGTTTTAAATGGATTTTTAGTAGTGTTTTTGTATGTAACAATCGGTGACTGATATAAAAACAAAAGTCTGCTGCAACTATTCTCATCAGAAACCACGCCATGTTGAGTAATAAACTATTACCTCTATAGACTTCTGGGGCTAAATATATTATAATTGATGCAGTAATTAGAGATTTTAATTCTCCTAAAATTATACCTTTAATTGTAAAGTTTGGAAATGACTGTTTTTTTACTTTATTGACTCTAACGGTTAGCTTTTGACTGAGTGAATCACTATTTTTGATCAGGTTTTCAATGAGAATACCCATAGTGTAAAATGAAATTGAACCAATTAACCAGTATAATACAATCTCTTGAATTAAATTCAATTCCAAATTATTAAATAATAAATAAAAAATCTGTTGAACTATGGTACAACTAACAGCTATTTTGAAATAAAATTCAATTTCAGAACATAAGTTAAAAAAGGTATTAAAAAAAATTTTCATGTTTGATCACCCTAAGTATATTTGAATTCAATTGCAGACTTTTTAGATTTGAATATTGTAGATTTTTTAATCATTAAATTCTGAATTCTATGATGAAAATCAACAGTATTTAATCTTTGGAAATAAGTTTATATTTGATGTCTGATCACATTTTTTTCTTTTTGGCTAGTAATCTAATTGAGTTTTTGTAGCCTATCATTCTTGCATACTGTAGGAGGCATACTAAACACAAAACTTAACTAACTGCTTAACTTAGCCAAATTGATTAAAGATGATGTTTTGATATAGGGGTTTTATTCATTATGCGGTACATTTTCTTAGATGTGAACGTACAGATATGATGAATTTTTTTGAGCATCTTTTATTGTGTACATCACAATCAGTGAAAATGCTATATGTAAATAACATAAAACATTAATCTTTACTCTTATAAATAGGCTAAATATCCAGATGTTTTCCCGGTTGTATCAGCACCCAAAATTTTGTAAAAAATACAGATATCTGTGATATATTTGTAATCCCGATTTCTGAGTGCTGACATTATTTTTATTTAACCTGACAGAGAATTAAACCAAACCACTCTTTTTCATCTGTCCAGGTTTTGATGGTTTTTAATCCCTTGCTGTCTAGTTGTTGTGACATTTTTGTTAAATCAAACTTGCGAGAAATTTCTGTTAAAATACTTTCTCCTTCTGCAAAATGCACTTTTAACTCCAAAATTTCTAAAGTTACCCAATGGCTTTTTTGACAGTGTAAATACATTTCAATTTGGTTTTCCACTTCATTATAAATTGCTTGATGTTTAAACAAATTGATGTCAAAATCACCTTGAAAACGCCAATTCAAATGAGAAAGCATATTCAAATTAAAAGCAGCAGTGACATTTTGACTATCATTATAAGCTGCTTCTAAAATATCTTTGGGTTTTTGTAAATCAATACCCAGTAAAAAATAATCTCCAGGTTGTAAAGTGTGAGAAATTTGATTTAAAAAACCATCACATTCTTCTGAGTTAAAATTCCCTAAAGAACTCCCCAAGAAGAATAACATCCGCGATTGTAAATAATTAGTTTCCAAGTGTACTAATGCTTGTTCATAAGTTCCTAATAAACCATGAATAGCAATATTAGGATATTTCTCTTGTAACTGTAAAACGCTGGTTTTAAGAATACCGCCACTCACATCAATGGGAAAATATCTACAAGATTCAGCAGTTTTTTGATAAGCATCTAATAAAGCTTGAGTTTTCGTAGAACTACCACTACCTAATTCTATTAACTCACAACAATTTGTAATTGTAGCTATTTGATCAGCATATTGATTTAAAATCCATGCTTCTGTGCGTGTGGGATAATATTCTGGTAACTCACAAATCTCCTCAAACAACAAAGAACCATGATCATCATAAAAGTATTTTGGTGATAGTGTTTTGTGTTTTTTAGTTAATCCTTGAATCACATCTTTACCATCAGTAGCTAATTCTTGATAATGATGATCTAAAACCGTTACAATTTGCGTGTTTAATGTTTCTGCAATCATGGTAAATGTCCTGGTAAATTAACTATTGATGTTAAGAATTGACAGTTTTTATCAATCATTTCAAACTGTCACCTGTCACCTAATCCAAAGTTTCAGCAATTCTAAAACCAACGTGCTAATAAAAAAACGGACGAAACCAATTACGATAAGATGGTAAAGCCATTGTACCATTTGTCGCCCAAGAACCTCCCAACATCATTTGATGTTGTTCATCAAAAAAAGGCGCAGATTGATCTGGATAAAGATGATGATTTTTAAATCCTGGTAAGGGATAAAATGTGTCTCCCAACCATTCCCAAACATTACCTCTTAGGTCAGAAATACCAGATTTATTATTTCCTGAAAACATTCCTACGGGAGTTGGGGAAATAAATTGTAAGTTGAGATTATAGTTTTTTGATAACCTAGAATCTTCAGATATTTTCAGAGCTTGATTCCATTCTGCTTCTGTCATTAACCGGGTGTTATTACCTTTCCATTGACAGTAAGCCATTGCTTCATAATAATTGACTTCCACAGGCCAATCTAAAGGTAAATCTAGTTCATCAAATGTGGCTCGATAGCGATATTCTCCGTTATTTTCAGCTATCCAGAATTTCGGATGTTGAACATTATATAGTTGTTTCCATTGCCAAGATTCAGCATTCCAATAATTAGAATTATTGTAACCACCAGTTTGGACAAATTCTAAAAATTCTCTATTTGTGATCAAATATTGACTAGCTAAAAATGGTTTAACTTCAACTGCTAAAGTACCATATTCGCTATCCCAACCAAAAGTTAAATCAGTTTCTTGTTTACCTAATGTGACTAATCCTCCAGGAATTTCTCGCATTTTATTATCAGAATTTTTCCCATTTGTAGGGGCATATTTCCATGTTTTGGGGCGGTTTAATTTATCAATTGGGAGTTGACGTATTAACATGGAGGAGGTTTCAAAATGAATACGACTGTGTTCTATTCCCATTAATAAAGCCCAAAGAGGATGGTATTTATCAATGGGTAAATCCCAGGAATATTGATTAATTGTGGTTGTAATTTCCGCTCTAACTTTATCTCTATATGCCCAAACTTCTGCGACATCTGGCCAGTTAATTCCTTGAATGCTTGCATCTAGTTCTGCTGGCGTTTCTGGATCAACTCCAGGTTCAAATAGGGTTTCATATTGAGGGTTAATCTGATGTTTGATTAATCCTACATGAATTAATTTGTTGATATAAAAAACAGCCGAATGTCCAAGGTAAAAGATTAATTTGTTTCTTAAAGGATCGGGATTAAGATAAAAGGTTTCTTCTTTAATTACACTTTTAAGTAAGGTTTCTTCCATTGCCCAAGAATCTTCAAAATAGTTCAGTAGGATTGTTGAGCTACAATCATGGAGTTGGGGAATAGGTGTATCTGTCATTTTTTTTTGACCTGGTGAATTAATTTTTGTTAATACCTAGACTGATTATTTTGCTCAACCAATCGAGGAAATAATTTTGGAATTAATAAAATTTCTATCTCAATGATAAGTATTTACAAAAATTTTACACAAATGTTTGTACAAGAATTACAAGCTATGTATTTAATTATCTTATATTGATAGTATTTTTCATTAAAATTTAATATTTCAGTAAAATTACTAATAAGGGGATTTTCGTATTCAATATTTTCAGTGAAATTACTATATTGACAAAATCAGCTATGAACAATCTTTTTAGGCTATTCTAAAATAACTTAGGACTTACGTATTTTAACGAAACCTAGAGGTTTGAGATTGCTTCCTTACTTCGCAATGAAAGTATTTGAAGTAGGTTTTGCGTAAGTCCTATAAGTATCTTAATTGCTAAGAATACCAACTTTTTTAGCGAGTTCGTTAGAATTTATAGATTAGCCCCTGTTATGGTATTCTAGCGTTAGTTACCAATAAAGCTGGAGTCATGAAAATAGATCCATGTTCTTTGCTGTTGGTAATGGATAAGGGCAATAGGTAATTGATAATATATATTTAATGACCAGTGACCACTGACTAAAGACTAATGACTAATGAGTATTTCCACTTCCGTACTGAGTGATTTGCTAAAATCACTTCCCTATCTGCGACCCCAGTTATATTTTAAGGCTTCCCTGACAGCGCTCTCCCATGCGATGGAGGATCAGGTGTTGGCGGCTACTTTTGATGAACCTCTAATTATTGCTAGTTTTCAGAAGGAGCGGTTTTATCGTCAGGAAGCGCATCGCTATCAAAGACTGGCGGAAAGGAGTAACCAAATATACGTGTTATCAGCACCGGAAACGGAATTTGCTGATAGCTCTGAATATTATGAAAAAGTTGCTTTCACGCCTGATGATGCTTTAAGTCAAGAATGGCATTTGGTGGTAGTGGCGGATAATTATGCTACCTGTTTGGTGTGTCGAGAAAGCATTGCTTCTCTGAGTAAAAATAAACATATTCCAGAGATGATTCCTAGTTTGGATATGGACACCGCGCGAAGATTTGAGGGAATTTGGACATCGGAAAAAGAGGTCTGTTTTAAAGCGGCGGAATTGTTATTGAATAGAATTGAGATTTATCGCCCAAGTTTAGCGGCTAAACTCCAGGAAGTGAAGCGACGGTTTAGAATTGGGTCATCTACAGATAATTTAGTAGTTACGACTGATCATAAGTATGTTTGTGATATTGATACTGACCCCTTTGTGCAACGTTTGGTAACATATCTTCAAGCTAGTCAGTATAAGTTACATAAAGCTTACCGTTCTATTGCGGCTCAAGCACGGAAAGAACGACTGGTAAATTCTATTGGTGCTGCAATTAGGCGATCGCTCGACCCTAGAGAAATTCTCCAAGTAGCGGCGGTGGAATTAGGACAACATTTAGAAGCCTGTCGCTGTCTAATTTACCGCGCTCAAGCAACGGATTCTAAAGCTGTTATCGAACATGAATTTGTTAATTCTCATATCACATCTGTATTAGGACAAACTTGGGAGTTAGAACGTAACCCTTTATTTCAAAAGGTATTAAAGCAGGGTGAAGGACTCTGTGTTGTTGATACCCTGGCAGATCAAACAGTAAAAAAATCTGCTGTTTTATCCTCGGTTGTTAAACAGTTGGGTGTACGTTCCTGGTTAATTGAACCGGTATTATATCAAGGACGACTGTTGGGAATTGTTGAGTTACATTATTGTTATTTTCCCACCGATGAATGGCAAACTGGGGAGTTAGACTTGGTAAAAGCGATCGCCACCCAAATTGGCGCAGCCCTGATCCAAGCTGAATCTTTTGCTAATTTAGAAGAGCTTAACCAACAACTAGAAGCCTTAGACCGCACCCGCAGTAATTTAATTGCTATCACTGGACATGAACTCCGTACTCCCTTATCTACTATTCAAGTCTGTTTAGAAAGCTTGGCCACTGAGCCGGATATGCCTTGGGAACTACAACAGGTAATGCTAAGTACGGCTCTTGCGGACTCCGAAAGAATGCGGAAACTGGTACAAGACTTTTTAACCCTTTCTAACTTAGAAAGCGGCAGAGTAGAATGGCATCCTGAGTCATTAAGCTTACAAGAATGTGTAGATTTAGCACTCAGTCGCCTCCGTACCCGCCCCGTCTCCGAAACACCACCCACCATCAAAACTGAAATCGCCGAAAATTTACCCCTGGTTAAGGCTGACGGTGATTGGCTGGTTGAAGTATTAGCCAAACTTATTGATAATGCTTGTAAGTTTACAGCCCCATCAGGTTCTATAAATATTAAAGCAGATTACAATGGTAATCAGATGTTAGAAGTAATCGTATCTGACACGGGACGAGGCATTGAACCAAATCGTTTAGAAATTGTTTTTGACCGATTTTATCAGGAAGAAGGAGCATTAAGACGTACTACCGGAGGAACTGGTTTGGGTTTAGCTATTTCTCGGCAAATCGTCAACGGTTGGGGCGGCAAAATTTGGGCTGAGTCCAGGGGTAAAGACCAAGGCAGTCAGTTCCATTTTATTATTCCCATTGTTCCAGGCAGCGAGGAAGCACAGAAGATAGAAAAATGATGAAACATCTTTTCAAAGCGAACTACAAGAATCATGGGAGCTTAGGATAAATATATGTGGAAATCTTTGCGTTCAGGTTTTATAGATTCTATTACTGGAGCTATATTATTCTTCTTAATTATTTTTCCAGTATATATTACTATGCTTGAGTTTGCGGATAAAAATCTTAGTTGTCAACGAGTTCAATCTATTGGACTTAATTGTGTTTTAGAACATATTTTATATGAAAGGCAAATTTGGCAAGAAGAGATTCAAGGATTAGAAAGAGCTACGATACTCACTCAGGTTAGTACGAGTAAGGAGCGTGTGCAGAAGAGAGAAACTAATCATAGTAGTAAAAATGATAAAGAAGAATACAGGACAGTAACTACAGTTTCTTATCGAGTTAGATTACATTCTCGTAATCGGAGATTTAATTTTGGACATTCAGAAGAATATAAGCCTAAATTAAAAGCTGTAGAATCACAAATTAATAGTTTAATTAATGATGCTAATAAGTCATCATTTCAATTTTACTATAAACAAGATAGTCCCGTGGCTAGTTTATTTTATCTAGCTGGTGCGATTCTTGTGTTATCTCTGTATTATTTGATCATGTTACCAACAATGATTCAATATTATATTGAATCAATTAATCCTCATTCATGTATTCGTAGTCTATTTTCCCGTTGGAGATTTAATCACTTAATTTCTCAATTCTGGAGTTAATAAATAGATGAACAGAAAAATCAGTTTTGTGATTAATTCTGTCAAAGCTTTTTAGATATACAGTTATGCGTGTATAATATAAATAATGGATGCTTGATGATATTTTGAGAATGGTATTGAAATATCATCCTAGACGCAATCACTAAAAACTGTTACAGTCTATAACGCGATCGCAACATAAATTAAGTTCCGATGTTAGTATGCCCTAAAAACCTACAAGAGATAGTTTATGGCAACTCTCACTGGAAAAACCCCCATCTTTGGTGGCAGCACTGGCGGACTACTCACAAAAGCAGAAGTAGAAGAAAAGTACGCTATCACCTGGACAAGCCCTAAAGAGCAAGTCTTTGAAATGCCCACAGGTGGTGCTGCTAAAATGGTAAAAGGTGAAAACCTACTTTACATTGCTCGCAAAGAGTACGGTATTGCATTAGGCGCACAACTTCGCAAATTCAAAATTACTGACTATAAAGTTTACCGCATTCTCCCCGGCGGCGAAACTAGCATGATTCACCCCGCAGATGGTGTCTTCCCAGAAAAAGTAAATCCTGGACGTGCTATGGTGCGTCACGTACCCCGCAGAATCGGTGAAAATCCCAGTCCTGCACAAATCAAATTTAGCGGCAAAGCTACCCACGACGCTTAATCCTTAACGGGTGATAAGTAATGGGTAGTGGGTAATGGGGAAGAAAAAAGTTTGCCCCCTTACCCATAACAAAAAACTTGTTCTCATAGCACAACGCAAAAGGTGATAGTAAAACCCTCGCTATGATTAGGTTTTAAAGATCAATGATGTCCTAATCATTCTGGCTACAGCTATGATTTTGAATTTTTAATTTTGAATTTTTAATTATTTATGATTTTCCCCAATTTCGACCAGTTTCAGCAGCTTAGTGAACAAGGTAATTTTGTACCCTTGTATCAAGAATGGATTGCAGACCTAGATACACCTGTATCTGCTTGGTATAAAGTTTGTGCAGATCAACCCTATAGCTTTTTGCTGGAATCGGTAGAAGGTGGAGAAACCGTAGGACGTTATAGTTTATTAGGTTGTGATCCCTTGTGGATTTTGGAAGCAAGAGGTGATAAAACCACCCAAACATATCGAGATGGTTCACAACAAGTCTTTACAGGTGATCCTTTTACAGTTTTATCAGAATGTTTAGCACCTTATCACCCAGTAAAATTACCAGAATTACCTTCAGGAATTGGTGGTTTATTCGGGTTTTGGGGTTATGAGTTAATTAATTGGATTGAATCGCGTGTACCAATTTATGCCCAAGATGAGCGTAATATACCTGATGGGTTATGGATGCAGATAGACCAATTATTAGTTTTTGATCAAGTAAAACGGAAAATTTGGGCGATCGCCTACGCAGATTTGCGAGATCCCGCAGGTTTAGAGGCAGCATATCAAAAAGCGAGCGATCGCATTCAGAAAATGGTACAGAAGCTATCTTTGCCCCTCTCACCAGAAAACACCAAATTAGCCTGGACAGCCCCTAGAAACAAGGCCAAAGCGGGAATAGATGAATATACTAGCAACTTTACCCGCCCCGAATTTTGCGCCAGTGTGGAAAAAGCCAAAGCACATATCAAAGCTGGTGACATCTTCCAAGTAGTTATCTCTCAACGTTTATCCACAGAATATACAGGCAATCCCTTTGCCTTGTACCGTTCCCTACGGCAAATTAATCCTTCCCCCTACATGGCCTATTTTAACTTCCAAGACTGGCAAATTATTGGTTCTAGTCCTGAAGTCATGGTGAAAGCAGAATGTAATGATGAGGGAGAAATCATCGCCACAGTCCGCCCCATTGCTGGAACTAGACCCAGAGGAAAGACAACAAAGGAAGATGAAGCTTTAGCGGCTGATTTACTCCAAGACCCCAAGGAAATCGCTGAACACGTCATGTTAGTAGATTTAGGACGTAATGATTTGGGGCGAGTGTGCGAAAGTGGTAGCGTCAAAGTAGATGAATTAATGATCGTCGAACGCTACTCTCATGTTATGCACATTGTCAGTAATGTAGTAGGTAAGTTAGCACCTGGTAAAACCGCATGGGATTTATTAAAAGCTTGTTTTCCTGCTGGTACAGTTAGCGGTGCGCCCAAAATTCGCGCCATGGAAATTATTAACAAATTAGAACCCACTCGCCGGGGTGTGTATTCTGGTGTATATGGATACTATGACTTTGAAGGACAATTAAATAGTGCGATCGCCATCAGAACGATGGTATTAAACAATCAAACAGTCACAGTCCAAGCCGGTGCAGGTTTAGTAGCTGATTCTGATCCAGAAAAGGAATATGAAGAAACCCTAAATAAAGCCAGAGGATTATTAGAAGCAATTCGTTGTTTAAGATAATTGGCGTTAAAAATTGTCCCTAGGGGAAAGCAAGAAGTAAGAGGTAATACCAATTCTGTGTGAAGATTTTTCTTGACATAGTTTGGTTTTTTCATCAACGATTTCAGAAAACACATTAAGTAGTCTCCAAAATAAATTTCATATTCATATCATGTCCAGTGGAATACTGATCATATCTGTTGGGGCTGGTAATGGGTAATGGGTAATTGGTAATTGAGAAAAAATAATTATAGCTGTAGCCAGGATAATTAGGACATTATAAATCCTTTAAACATATATATAACAAGGCTTTTCCTCCTGCACCCTGCCTTCTGCTATATTAATTAAGTGGAAGGTTTTTGAGTTCCCATCTCGTAAAATATTACACTTTTTTCACCTGATAACGCCTCAAAGTCTTTACCTATAATATTTTCAGCAAACCCTATTTAGGGGTTGTACCAAAAATTATTGTTGTATAACCTTTTTATAACTAAAAATTAATTTTTAAACCCTATTTTTTAATCAATAAATCGTTAATTCATAGCCCTATCTTAACCTGTGGGTGAGATTCTAATAAAACCTCATATTCATAGTCGGTAAATTAGGTTTTCCTAAATTTGCCCAACTTCAGACTTATTGATTCATTAAGAATTACAAACAGGATTAAGGAATTTTATGGCTATATCCTTCGATACAACCCAACCATCTCAAGTCAAAGGGCTAAATGGTTACACAGTTGACCCTATCTTTACCGTTGGTGACAAAATTGGTAACTATGTTCCCGCCGGTATTTTGGATGGTATTGGTGCTTATTCACTCAACGATACAACTGTTCGTTTATTGGTTGTTAATGAGATAGGGGCTACTGAAGGCTACAAGTACACCCTGAAAAACGGTACTCAACTCCCCGGCGCCAGGGTTAACTATTTTGATGTTGACAAGCGCACATTAAAAATAGTTGATTCTGGTCTTGCCCATGACACCATTATTAACCGCAAAGGTGAAGTTGTTGATGCTGCTACTGACTTAGAGTTTAGTGGGATTCAACGTTTTTGTTCTGCTGCTTTGTTTGAAGCTAACCAGTTTGGTTCAGGTATTGGTCTAGCTGATCGTATTTTCTTCTCTGGTGAAGAAACAAGTAGCCTCAATGGTGGCACACAATTCGCCTTAGATACAAAAACAAATACTCTCTATGCACTGCCCGCATTTGGTCGTGCTGCATGGGAAAACGTCACAGAAATAAATACAGGTCGCACTGATAAAGTAGCCTTTATCATAGGTGATGACAGAGGCAACGCCCCTCTATACCTCTATGTTGGCGATAAGAAAGCTGGTGGTTTCCTAGATCGGAATGGTTTAGCACAGGGCAAACTATTTGTATGGGTAGCAGATGATCCTAACAATGCTACTGATCCCATTGAACTTACCCCT